>USHS01000019.1 GCA_900554585.1 uncultured Collinsella sp. | reverse complement strand
GATACCATCACCACGATGGTACTCTGCCTCTGTTCGTTTCTGTTTACCGTTCCGAGTGGTCCTTCCGCAGAATTACCGATAAACAAAAAACGTACCCGGACACTTTCTCGTATAGAATCGGGTTCGAGTGCGAACTGAATGTTGGAGCAATAAAAAACCACCACAAAGGTGCCTGTCCCCTTTGTGGTGGTTTTGGTCGATTAGGCCAACAGGGTGTGGCCGTAGGTGTCGGCAGCCTTGATGGCGGCGGCGAACTTTTCGTCTGTGAAAGGTTCCGGGTTGCCCTGCTTCCACTCGTTGGTGGCGTGCGCGTACTCGCACAGGGCCGGGATATCGGACTCGGAAAGCCCGACCTGCTCAAGCGTCACGGGCAGCCCCATCTGCTTGTTAAAGGCAGCGTAGCGCTTAAGGTTCTCGGTGTCGCCCGTGTAGGCGAACAACACGAGCACGCCCAGGCTCACGACCTCGCCGTGCAGGTAGGTGCCCTCACGCGGAATGCTGCAAGTGGCGTTGTAGAATGCGTGCGCCACGCTCGAGTTGTAGTAGTAATCGTTCTGGTTGGTCAGGTTCGAGACATAGCCCGTGTTGACCACGATGTCGAGCGCGATCTGCTTGACAGCCTCGCTCGACAGGTCCTGGCGCACGTCCTCAAGACCCTGGACGCCATAGGTAAACAGCGGCTCGGAACAGGTGTGGGCGAGTGCCAAGCCAAGGCCTGCCGTGTGCTCCAAATTGCCGGCGCTTGTGGCGTACTCGACCTCGGGCTGCTTAGACAGGGCATCGCCTACGCCGGCCCAGAAATACTCTGCCGGTGCCTCGGCGATGATCTTGGGGTTGATGAAGATGTGCGCCGGTCGGTTGGGGTACGAATAGCCCTCGAGCGAGCCGTCGTCGTTGTACACGACGGCAATGGCGGTCGCGGCGGAGCAGTTGGAACAGATCGTCGGGACCGTAAAGACGATCTTCTTGATCTCGATAGCTGCGGTCTTCACGGTGTCGAGCGCCTTGCCGCCGCCGCATGCGATAAGCACGTCAGCTTCCTGGCAGGCGGGGGAGTTTACGACCTTGGCGATATTTGCGCGCGTACTGTTGGTGCCGTAGACGCGCGTCTCCAGAATTTCGACGTCGGTACCCGCCAGCGCAGCTTCGATACCGGGAAGTGCTGCGGCCAGTGCCCGCTTACCACCGATGATCGCGACCTTCTTCGCGCCGTACTCGGCCAGCGCGTGGGGCAGCTCGTCAAAGCAATCCTCGCCAACGGTGTAGTCGCTCATTCCAATCGTGCGCATAGCAACCTTCTTTCGTTCGATAAAGTGCTTTCAGGTATTTTGCTCCAAGAGAAGGTCCACAGCCGCGAGAAATTTCGAACGTATAAAACCGGTGTTGAGGGTTTTTCGCCGGCGCGGAACGTGCTAGCATACTCCGCATAAGCGTTGATGGGGACGAGTAGTCGGCCGTCCGCATGCTACAGAGAGCGGGGAGCGCTGAGAACCCGTGCATGCGACCGATGAAAATCACCCCGGAGCTGCGGTCCCAACGGACGTGCCGCGCAGGTTCGTCTTAGTAGACATCGCCGAGATGGTCGTCGATACAGGCCAGCCGAGTAACGGATGCGAGCGCGCGGCGACGCGGGTGAGGGCATCTAAGCTGGGTGGTTAAGCGAAGAGCTTTTACGGGCTGACTGCCCTTTTTGTGGCGCTTCGTCCCAGCTTGTAGGGACGGGCGCTTTTTTGGTGCCCAGAGGGCGTGCGCGCCCATGACAAGAAAGGGGTACCGTGGCAAACGAGTACAAGCAGACGATGAATCTGCCCAAAACCGGATTTCCCATGCGTGCCGGTCTTTCCAAGTCCGAGCCCAAGCGACTCAAGGACTGGCAGGACAACAAGGTCTACGAGCAAGTTCTAAAGAAGAACGAGGGTCACAAGAAGTTCGTGCTGCACGACGGTCCTCCGTACGCCAACGGCCCGATCCACATCGGCCACGCCATGAACAAGATCTCCAAGGACATGATCAACCGTTACTGGATGATGCAGGGCTGCGAAGTTCCCTATGTCCCCGGTTGGGACTGCCACGGTCAGCCGATTGAGCACAAGGTCGAGGAGAAGCTCGGCACCGAGAAGTTCAACCAGACCTCCACGGCTAAGATCCGTGAGCTTTGCAATAAGTTCGCTGTCGAGAACATCGAGTTGCAGAAGGCCGGCTTCCGTCGCCTTGGCGTGCTTGGCGACTGGGACAACCCGTATCTGACGCTCTATCACCAGCATGACGCCGCCGACATCGAGGTCTTCAAGGCCATGTTTGACAAGGGCATGATCTATCGTGGTCACAAGCCCGTTCACTGGTGCAAGCACTGCCACACCGCGCTCGCCGAGGCCGAGATTGAGTACTCCGACGAGACGAGCCCCTCCATCTTCGTGCGCTTCGAGATGACCTCCAAGCCCGCCGGCCTCGAGAACTTCGACGGCCCGGTCGACTTTATTATCTGGACGACCACGCCGTGGACCATCCCCTCCGACCAGGCAGTTTCCCTCAAGCCCGGTGCCGCCTACGTCGCCGTTGAGCACGACGGCCGCGCCGAGGTCATGCTCGAGGACCTGGCTCCCAAGTGCTGCGAGGAGTTTGGCTGGGAGTACACCCCGGTTATGGTCGACGGCAAGCCCTATGTGGTTCCCGCCGAGACCTTCCACCACATTCACTACAAGCAGCCGATTTTTGACAGTGTCGAGGGCGTGGCACTGCTGGCCGATTACGTCGGTGTCGATGACGGTACCGGTATCGTCAACAACTCGCACGGCCACGGCGTCGACGACTACTTTGCCTGCCTCAAGGAGGGCATCACCGACATCTGCATGCCGGTCGATGACGACGGCAAGTTCTATACCGGCGAGGAGTTTGGCACCGGTGGCCCCTTCAGCGGTATGGACACCGACGAGGCCAACCCGCACATCATCGAGTTCCTGCGCGAGCGCGGCACCCTGGTCCTCGAGAAGAAGATCACGCACAGCTATCCGCACTGCTGGCGCTGCAAGCACCCGGTGCTCTTCCGTGCTACCGACCAGTGGTTTGTCTCGATGGACAAGACCGGTTTGCGCGAGCAGGCTGGCAAAGAGGTCCGCGAGAACGTCAAGTGGTATCCGGCTCACGCCGCCAACCGCATCGGCGCCATGGTCGAGCAGCGTCCCGACTGGTGCATTAGCCGTCAGCGCAACTGGGGTGTGCCCATCCCGAGCTACACCTGCGCCGACTGCGGCGAGAAGGTCATGAACGACGCTACGCTCGACGCCGTCATCAAGCTCTTCCACGAGAAGGGCTCCGACGCTTGGTTCACCGACGCTCCCGAGAGCTACCTGGGCGAGGCCTGCGTCTGCCCCAAGTGCGGCGGCCATCACCTCAAGGCCGATAAGGACATCCTCGACGTGTGGTGGGATTCCGGCGTCTCCTGGAAGGCCGTCTGCGAGTACCGTCCCGAGCTTGAGTACCCGGCGGATGTGTATCTTGAGGGCTCCGACCAGCACCGCGGTTGGTTCCAGAGCTCGCTGCTCACCTCGGTGGGCGCCAACGGCCATGCTCCGTACAAGGCGGTCGTCTCGCAGGGCTTCACGCTCGATGGCCAGGGCCGCAAGATGTCCAAGTCGCTCGGTAACGTCATCGACCCCAACAAGGTCTGCGATGAGATGGGCGCCGACATCATTCGTCTGTGGGTCGCCTCGGTCGATACCAGCTCCGACGTGTCCATCGACCACGAGATCCTTGCTCGTACGTCCGATGCCTACCGTCGTTTCCGCAACACGCTGCGCTTCCTGCTCTCCGAGCTCGAGGGTCAGTTTGAGCCCGAGACCGATGGAGTCGCCTTTGCCGACCTGCTGCCGCTCGACAAGCTCATGGTTGCCCGCCTGACTCAGGTCCAGGCCGAGGTCGACGATGCTTACGCCAGCTACGAGTTCCCGCGCGCTTACCGCGCGCTCTACGACTTCGTGGTTACCGAGCTCTCCAACGTGTACCTCGACGCCCTGAAGGACCGTCTGTACTGCGAGAAGCCCGGCTCGCTCGAGCGTCGCAGCGCCCAGACCGTGCTGGCCGAGCTCTTCTCGATGCTCATGCGCGACCTGCAGCCGATCCTTTCCTACACGGTCGACGAGGCCATGGCCTATGCGCCCGCCGGCTGCGTCGATCACCAGAAGTACGCCGCGCTGCTCGATTGGTACAAGTCGCCTATCACGGTCGACGAGGCCAATGAGTTTGAGGGCGTGCTCGAGGCTTCGCTCGAGCTCCGTAGCGCCGTGACCAAGGCCCTTGAGGATGCCCGTTCCGCTGGCACCTTCACCAAGAGCCAGCAGGTCCGCGTCAAGGCGGTCGTTCCCGCCGAGATGTACGCGCTGCTGACCGGTGACAAAGCCGTCGACCTGGCCGAGTTCTACATCGTCTCCGATGTTGAGCTGACCCAGGGCGACGAGCTTTCCGTTGCTATTGAGGCTGCCGAGGGCGAGTGCTGCGACCGTTGCTGGAACTATCGCACCACCGTCGGTGAGTACAACGGCCACGCGCATATTTGCAAGCGCTGCGCTGATGCGCTGTAGGTTACGGCGTTCGTAGAACGCCGTAACCTACCGACGCTGTAAACGCCCCTAAGCGGCAACCTGACGTTCAATCGTCGGTCGCGTACCAAAGTACGCTTCCCTCCTCTTTCACGTCACCTTGCTCGCTTAGGGACGTTTTCGCTGTTGACGACGGTAGTGCGGCGTTTTCATTGTTGGAACTAGAGCCTTCTCTTTCGACCTGTGCTCTTTGTCGAAAGCTATTAAGCGGCATTCCGGTTTTCGGAATGTCGCTTTTGTTTTGTGCTGGTTATTTGGCTTTCGTTGATGAATATGCTGCATGTTTCATGCATGTCACTATAAGATGATTACTTGCACTAAACGTAATTCGAGTTTTTGAGGGTAGGGGATTTCTTTGGGTCGTGGTGCGGATATGACGCCGCCTTTGCGTTGGCGGTTGGGTGTTGCTGGTGGCGTGGCGCTCGTTGTGTTGCTCGTTGACCAGCTGACCAAGCTTGCGGTTCGTTCCGTGGGCGATGCCCTGCATATGACCGTTATTCCCAGCGTGATCGATTTCCTGTTTGTTCGCAATATCGGAGCCGCCTTTAGCATGGGTGAGGGGCATGGCATCGCGTTTGCCGTGCTGGCGTTGGCGGTCATTATCGCTATTGCCGTGTACCTCGTTCGTGCGCCCCAGCTCGCCCATCTTGAGGTTGTAGGCATGGCTATGGTTGCGGGCGGCGCCATCGGTAACGCGATCGACCGCCTCGCCTTTGGCTTCGTGACCGATTTCATTGCCACCACGTTCATCGACTTTCCTGTCTTTAACGTGGCCGATATCGGCATTACGGTCGGTGTTGCTTTGGCGCTTATCGGTTACATGTTCTTGAGTCCTGCCGCTCGCGAGGTCGATGCGACCGCCGAGCTCAACGCCCGTGACGAGGCCCGCGCCAAACGCAAAGCCAAGCAGCGTGGGGAGCGTGCCCGCAAGATTCGCGAAAGGAATGAGCGCTAATGGCCGACATCCATATTCTTGTTGCCGACGATTCCGCTGGGCAGCGTCTCGATGCCTATCTGGGCGCCAACGATGGCTGTCCCACGCGCTCTGCCTGCGCACATCTGATCGAGGGCGGTGCCGTTGCCGTCAACGGCGAGACCTGCCTATCAAAAAAATATGCCGTGCGCTCCGGCGACCGTATCTCGGTCGACTTGCCCGAGCCGCACGATCCGACCGACGTGATTCCCGAGGCCATCCCGCTCGATATCCGCTATGAGGACGACTACCTCATCGTGCTCTCCAAGCAGCGCGGCCTTGTGTGCCATCCCGCCCATGGTCACGAGAGCGGCACCCTTGCGAACGCCCTGGTCTACCACTGCGGCATCGACCATCTTGGTACCGTGCAGGGTGAGGACCGCCCCGGCATCGTGCATCGCCTGGATCGCGATACCTCGGGCCTTATGCTCGCGGCAAAGGACGACGACACCCAGCGCGCGCTTCAAAATCTTATCCGCACGCGCACGCTCGACCGTCGCTATATCACGCTCGTTCACGGTCACATCGCCATGGACGAGGGCACTATCAACACCGGTATCGCCCGATCGACGCGCGACCGCGTGAAGATGGCGGTTTCCGATGACCCCTTTGCGCGCCAGGCCATCACGACCTTCAAGGTGCTCGAGCGCTTTGATTCCACGCGTTTCGACGACGGCTACACGCTTGTCGAGTGCCACCTGTTTACCGGCCGCACGCATCAGATTCGCGTGCATATGCGCCATATCAACCACGCTTGCGTGGGCGATCCGCTCTACGGCAAGTGTGATGCGCGTGCCGATCAGGGCTTGACCAGGCAGTTCCTGCATTCTTGGCGCGTGGCATTCGACCATCCCGTGACGGGGGAGCGTATCGAGTGCCGTGACGAGCTGCCGTGGGACCTTGCGGCGGTTCTGGATGATCTGGCTCCACGTTCGCTCGGCCGCACTGCCGCCGGTGACGAAATCGTCCCACAGCTCGGTCTGCTCGAAGCCTAGCCAGTATTAGGTGGTTTCTTGAACTCGGTAAGCCTGCGGTAAGATATACGGTTGTTTACGTAACGCGTTGCTGGGAGCCCGCATGCTCGCCTTTTTACAAACCAACACACCCATCGTGATCTTCAACCAGATTGTCGTCACGCTGCTCACGGTCTGCTTTCTGTACCAGGTGGTCTTCTTTGTCATTGGCGCTCTCCGTGGCGAGGTCGCGCCTCCCAAGGCCAAAAAACTCCACCGCTATGCCTTCTTTATTGCGGCGCATAACGAGGAGGCCGTGATCGCCAACCTCGTTCGCTCTATCAAGGATCAGGATTATCCGTCCGAGCTCATCGAGGTCTTCGTGGTCGCCGACGCCTGCACCGACAACACGGCGCAGCTCGCGCGCGAGGCGGGCGCCATCGTTTATGAGCGCAACGACCTAGCCCGCAAGGGTAAGAGCTGGGTCATGGATTTTGGTTTCGACCGCATCCTTAACGAGTATCCCGATACGTTTGAAGGCTACTTTATCTTCGATGCCGATAACGTCATCGCCCGCGATTACGTGTCCAAGATGAACGATGCCTTTGACCAGGGCTTCCATGTGGTCACGAGCTATCGCAACTCCAAGAACTTCGGCAGCTCGTGGATCTCGGCGGCTAATGCCACCTGGTATCTACGAGAGGCGCGCTTTCTTAACAACGCACGCAACATCTGCAAGACGTCTTGCGCCGTCTCGGGTTCGGGCTACCTCATTTCCGCCAGTGTTATCGAGGGCATGCACGGTTGGCAGTTCCACACGCTGACCGAGGATATTCAGTTCACCACGTTCTGCGCCATTCACGGCATTCGCATTGGCTATGCGCCGGCGGAGTTCTTTGACGAACAGCCCGTGACGTTTAAGGCGTCTTGGAAACAGCGTATGCGTTGGACCAAAGGCTTCTACCAGGTGTTCTTTACGTATGGTAAGCATCTGGTCAAATCGACCTTCCGCTATCATCGCTTTGCCGCCTACGACATGTTTATGACGATCGCCCCGGGTATGCTGCTATCGCTGATCTCGATGCTCGCCAATGCTACCTTCCTCATCGTGGGCGGGCTTTCGCACGGCTTCTTGGCCACCGAGGTCGAGATGCAGGCGTGTGCCGCCTCGCTCATTATGACCTTCGCGATGATGTACCAGACTTTCTTTATCCTGGCGCTACTCACGACCATCTTTGAGTACAAGCATATTCACTGCGCGCAAAAGTGGCGTCTGGTGACCAACCTGTTTACCTTCCCGATCTTTATGTTCAGCTATATCCCCATTACGGTGGCTGCTCTGTTCCTAAAGGTCGACTGGGTGCCGACGCAGCACGCAGTAAGCGTTACCCTCGACGAGGTCATGCAAGGCGCCAAATAACCACGATCTAAACCACCACAAAGGGGACAGGCACCTTTGTGGTGGTTTTTGTGTTTGAGCTGCTGCCCAAGGAGGTGTTCGATGGTCTATATTCCGTTTTGGATTTGCATCTTTGCCGGCGCGGCGATTGATGCCCGTGAGCGACGGTTTCCCAATCAGCTTGCCGGCGCGTGTGCGGTGGCGGCGTTTGCAGGCGTTTGGGTCGACAAGGGCGTTAACACGGCGCTTGACCATGCCGGTCTTGCTGCCATCGCCTACCTTGCCCTTATGCTTACTGAGTCGCTTTGGCGTCGTGTTCGCCACGCTCCCGGCATTGGTATGGGGGACGCCAAGGCGCTCTTTGCCCTTTGTACCTTCGATCCCTTGGGTGGTATCGTCGCGTTTGCGGCTGCGCTCCTGGCCCTTGCCGCCGCCTGTCTCATCGCAAAATCGCGCTCCCTGCCATTGCTGCCGTTTTTGGTGCCGATATTTGCCATAATCGAGCTTGTGGGTAGTACGCTGTAACCGTTTGCGCGCCCTTTTTAAGGAGCATGCCATGGTAATCAATCAACAGACAGCCGCCATCAAGGCGCGTATGGATCGCATTCCCGCGGCGTTGTCGCCCGAGCTGGTCGAGCGCATCGCCGTCGACCGCGCCTCGGGTGTCGTTAATCCCTATCGATGCGGTGACGACCAGGTCATCCGACGTGTCGATCGAGCCGCAGACAAAGGCACACTTATGCGTCCGGCATTTATGCGCGATACCGAAAAGATTCTGCATCTGCCCGCATACACCCGTTATGCAGGCAAAACGCAGGTCTTCAGTTTTCGCAGCAACGATGACCTGTCGCGTCGCGGCCTGCACGTGCAGCTTGTCTCGCGCATCGCTCGCGATATCGGGCGCGCCCTGGGGCTCAACTGCGATCTGATCGAGGCGATTGGCTTAGGCCACGACTTGGGTCACACGCCCTTCGGCCATGCGGGTGAGCGATTCCTCAACGATATCTATCACGATCGCACGGGCCGCTATTTTTTCCATAACGTACAGTCGGTCCGCGTGCTCGACGCGCTGTACGGCCGCAACGTGTCGCTCCAGACGCTCGACGGCGTGCTATGCCACAACGGTGAGTACGAACAGCGTGTGTTTGAGCTTTCGGACATGAGCTCCTTTGACCAGTTCGACCTTACGGTTGAGGATTGCATTGCCACAGGTTACAGCGCAATTGAGCACCTGCGCCCCATGACGCTCGAGGGCTGCGTGGTTCGCATCTCGGATATCCTTGCCTACGTGGGGCGCGATCGCCAAGACGCCATTGCGGCGGGTCTGCTGTCACCCGACGCCTTTGACGATGACCTTGGCGGGGCATACAACAGCTGGATCCTTACGCATGCCTCCATCGATATCGTCGAGCACAGCTATGGCAAGCCACGCATCGAGATGAGCGAGGACCTGTTTGAGGAAATCCGCCGAGCCAAGCGCGAGAACTACGAGAAGATCTATAGCAAGGGCGGCATCGAAGGCGACTCCGAAGTGGAGCTGCGCGAGGCCTTCGAAAAGCTCTACGACCGTTGCCTGCAGGATATAAACGAAGGCGACGAGTCTTCGTATATCTTTAAGCACCACATTTCTCGCATTGAGCGGCAGCTTTCCTACTACGATCGCGCCTATGCATGGCAGGACGATATAGATCAGACCGTAGTAGATTACATTTCGAGCATGACTGATGGCTATTTCTGTGAGCTCACGAGCAAGCTGTTCCCGGGATTGAAGTTTCCGCACCGTACCTATATTAACGAACGGTAGTTCGTATTTATTCGGTATACTGTTGGTGGAAAACGTTTTTGATTGACGCACGGGATGGCTATGGACGACCTTTTTTCTGCTTCGACGCGCGAGCGTTCCTTTCAGAATGCGCCGCTTGCGGTGCGCATGCGGCCCAATTCGCTCGACGAGTATGTGGGCCAGCAAAAGGCCGTCGGTAAGGGTTCGTGGTTGCGTGCCGCGATTGAGCACGACGTGCTGTCGAGTGTGATTTTGTATGGGCCGGCCGGTACGGGCAAGACGACGCTGGCACATATTATCGCCAACCATACTAAGAGCGAGTTTGTCGAGGTCAGCGCTGTGACGGGCACCGTAAAGGATCTTCGTCGCGTGATCGACGAGGCTAAGACGCGCCTGAATACGTACGACCGCCGCACCATTCTTTTTATCGATGAGATTCATCGCTTTTCCAAGTCGCAGCAGGATGCCCTGCTGCATGCAGTTGAGAACCGTACCGTCATTATGATTGGCGCCACGACGGAGAATCCGTACTTCGAGGTCAACTCGGCATTGCTCTCGCGCGGTCGCGTGGTGGAACTTGAGCATCTTAAAGACGAGGATATCGCCACGCTTATTGAGCGTGCGCTCGAGGCGCCGCAGGGTTTGAACGGTAAGTTCTCGGCCGATGAGGATACGGTTAGGACCATTTGCACGCTGGCAGCGGGTGACGCTCGATCGGCGCTCACGACGCTTGAGCTTGCGAGCGAGATTGCCGTCACGCGCCCCGATACCGAGGGAACGCCCGCGCCGGCGGCGGGGGAGCGCTATCCCATCACTGTTGACGACGTGAAGATTGCCAATCCGCGCCGTGGCTTTTCGTACGACAAAAACGGTGACATGCACTACGACATCATCAGTGCGTTTATTAAGTCTATGCGCGGTAGCGACCCCGATGCCACGATTTATTGGCTCGCGCGCATGATTGACGCGGGGGAGGATCCTAAGTTTATCGCTCGTCGTATTATGATTCAGGCTTCTGAGGATGTTGGCAACGCCGACCCACAGGCGCTTTTGGTGGCACATGCCGCGTTTAAGTCTGCCGAGGTTATTGGCTATCCCGAGTGCCGTATTAATCTGGCTCAGGCTGCGCTCTATGTGTGCTTGGCGCCTAAATCCAACGCGTGCGAGGCTTCGATCGATGCGGCGTTGGCCGATATCCATTCAAGTGGGCTGCGCGAGGTGCCGAGTTATCTGCGCGATCGTCATCGCCCGGGCAGCGACGAATACGGTGTGTATAAGTATCCGCATGATTATCCCGAAGGCTGGGTCGATCAGCGTTATTTGCCCGAGGGGCTGGAGCGCGGTGCGTTTTGGCAGCCTGCGGGCCGTGGCTGGGAAGAGTGGCGCGTAGAGCAAAGCGAGCGCGACCGTAGCGGCAGAGCGCCCAAGTAGGTCCTTGGGACCTCGCACATTCCCTTTGGGTATCTTTCCCCTTCTTTGGGGTACCATGAACAGCGTCTGTATTTCGATTCCTTCGGGAGGCTTGTATGAGTCCCATTCAAATCGCCCTGCTGCTGCTCGCCGTTGCCGGTGTGTGGGCTGTTATCGAGCTCGCGCTCACGCTGCGAAAGACCCGCACCGTCGTTGATTCGCTCGATAAGACCGTGAGCGACCTTAACAACACCATCGCCGAGGCACAGCCGGTGGTAGCAAAGCTCGATGGCGCTGTCGATGAGCTCACCCCCGCGTTGGCTCAGGTTGAGCCGCTCCTCAAGTCGAGCAAGATCGCCGTCGACGCGCTTACCTCCAATCTCGTAGAGGTCGAAGCTGTGGTTCGCGACATTTCCGAGGTTACGGGGAGCGTGGCCGAGGCCAGCAATGCCGTATCGAGCGTGACTGATTCTGCTGCTGGTGCCGTGCAGAAACTCTTTAACAAGGTGAAGGCTCCCGCGGCTGACGCCGAGCGCAAGCTTTCCGCAGCCGTCGAAGCCGAGCAGCCGACCGAGCGTGTCCTGATTGGCGAAGCCGGGGACGATGCCGCTGCTGGTGACGATGATGCGCAGAAGCCTGCGGTTAAAGCAGCCCAGTATTACACCTATACGTCCGCCGAGACCTCCGAGGAGTCCTGCGATGAGTAGCGAAGCAACTTGCCCCATCACGCTGAGCGTTGCCGGGGATCCGCGTCTGGCGCGCCTCGTGCGCATGACGGCGGCTAATGTCGGCGCGCTGTGCTCTATGTCCGTCGATCGCATCGAGGATATCCGTATGGCTGCCGAGGAGGCCTTCATCTTTGGCTGCACGGCCGTTGATTCTGATGACATTTCGATCAAATTCGACGTCGACGAATCGCACGTGGGCATGACCTTTACCTTTGGTGACCAGGCGACTGTCGATGAGGATGATCAGGCTGCCGTGTATGCCGAGCTCATTCTGGCAAGCGTGTGCGATTCCTACGAAAAGACTGCGGCGCCCCTGACGCTTTCCCTCGACCTCAAGGCGGATATCTAATATGACCGAACGTTCCCGGAGCGGTAAGACCGCTTGGGACAAGGAGAAAACCCGCGAGCTGTTTCGTCGCTACAAAGAGACCGGTGATCCGGACGCACGTGAGCAGCTCGTCATGTCCCATATGAACCTGGTAAGGTTTCTTGCCAACAAATTTAAGAACCGCGGCGAGCCGCTCGATGACCTGATGCAGGTTGGCTATTTGGGCCTGCTCAAAGCTATCGACCGCTTTGACCCCGAGCGCGGACTCGAGTTCACGACGTTTGCCACGCCTACCATCCTGGGCGAGATTAAGCGTCACTTCCGTGATAAGGGCTGGAGCGTGCGCGTGCCGCGCCGTTT
>USHS01000018.1 GCA_900554585.1 uncultured Collinsella sp. | reverse complement strand
CCGCAGGACCCATGCCCTTGCGGCGCGCGCCGAAAATAATCCGTTTTCCTCCGTCCCTAACGGATCAGTTGGCGGCGCTTGTCGGAGAGGAAGACGCCGGCGGCAACCAGGACCGTGCCACCGATCACGAACGTCTCGCCCAGCAGGTTGGAGACGTCGCCCGTGGCGGGCATCGTCGTCTGCTGCGCGGTGGCCTCGGACGCCGAGGTCATGTGCTTGGCCTGGTACGTCACCTGCGTCGCAGGCTGAGTCTGCTCGCCATTCCCGCGCTCGGCAGCCTCTTGGCGAGCGATCTCGGCGTTGAGCTCGGCAATAGCCTGGTCGAGATCGGCCTTGGCGGCGGTATAGTTGGCAAGCGCCTCCAAGTAGGCAGGTGCCACAGCGTCCGTCGCAGCAACGGCAGCGTCGAGCTCAATCTTGGCAGCTGCGGCGCGCTCGGCGGCATCGTGGGCCGCAGCGATCTTAGCGTTGAGCGCCTCATCCGCATCGTTGGCATGACCGCTAGCGATGGCGTCGGCAAGGTTGATTCTGCGCAGGCGGGCAACCGCCGCGGCAGAAGCATCGCGATCAGCGGTCGCATCCGTTACGGCGTCGTCCGCCGCAGTCACGCCAGACTCGGCATCGGTCTTCGCCGAAGCCGCGGCCTCAACAGCAGCATCGGCAGCGGCCTTGTCCTCCGTCGCCCGAGCAAGCGCCGCGGCGGCATCATGTAGCTGAGCCGCACGAGCAGTAGCCGCAACGGATGCGGCCTGGGCCGCGGTCACAGCCGTGCCGGCACCGCTCGCAGCGGCCTGGGCGGCAACAAGCTCGGCCTGGGCAGCAGCGACGTCGGCATCTGCCTGGTCTGCCGCACCCTGGGTGGCATTCACTGCAGCCTGCGCGTCAGCCTGAACGGCACGCGCCCCCTCGAGCGCCGCCGAAGCCGCATCAAGTGCACGCTGTGCAGCGGCAACGTCGGCAGAGTACGCCGCCAACTCATCCTGGGCCGCGGCAAGCGCATCCTGCTTGTCGTCAACACCGGCGCGAGCGGCATCCAACGAACGCCGGGCAGCGGCAGCCTTGCCTTTGGCGACATCGAGTTCATCAGACTTGGCAGTCACGACACTCTGCGCCGCGGTAACCGCAGCGCTGGCAGCATCCACGTCGGCGCGGGCATCAGCCACGGCACGCGCAGCGGCCTCAGCCGCGGCCTGCTTCTCCCCCACGGCAGCCTGGGTATCCGAGACCCCAGCGGTAGCAGCGTCAACATCGGCGGCAGCAGCATCGACTTGAGCCTGCCTTGCAGCCGTGGCCTGCGACGCGGCGCTCACCTTGCCGCCAGCCTGCGCAGCCGCGCCCTGAGCGGCAGAAAGCTCCTGACGAGCCGCGTCCACACCCTGCCCAGGATTTGCCAACGAGTCACACCACGCATTAAGCGCAGCCTCGTATTCGGCAACCGTCATCGGATTGGCGGCATTCGTGTACCATCCTCCAGACATAGAGAACGTCTGCGCCTGCGTAAGCCAACGGTTCATCGTCCCGCGCGTGCAAACCCCCATGCCCGTCACGGTGTAATCGGGATCGATCACATTCATGTAGTGACCGACTGTATGCACGCTCCCACCATGCGCAGCAACGTAACGGTCCACTTCGTCACCATGCTGACGATAAAAATCGAAAGCAGCCTTTCCCGTAAGGCCCGTCGCTCCCAGCGTAGCCGCAGCGCGGTCAAAGACGGCCTTTTCCTGATCGACCCACTGGATGAACGGATCGCTTCCGTAGTTCCACGCCACGTTTTCACCCACGTTGAACTGCTGAGCATGAGCAACCTTGGTATCGGAGAAGTTCGCATCGGCAATGGCAGTCGCCATCATGGCATACGTCACCTTGAGCTCACCCAGGCCGACGCTCTTGCGGTACTCGTTGCACGCCTTGAGCCACACAATCGCTTGCTTCATGTTGGTCAGACTCGTCGCGTCAACCTCCTCGCCCACCTTGGTAAGGCTGGCATATTTGCAGTTGAGGATCAGATCCGCCGCATCGTCGGCACCCACGCTCTTAAAGAACGCGATGGCGCCCTGGCGGTAGTTTTCCGCCGAGGCGTTCGCCGTAGCCTGGGCAGCGTCGAGCTTGGCCTGTGCCTGAGCCACAGCCTGATCGGCCTGCTGTTTTTGAGCCTTTGCCTGGTCGAGCGCCTTGTCGGCAGCGTTCTTCTCGTCCTTAGCGGCCGAGAGCTTGGCCTGGGCATCGGCCAGCGCCGCGAGCGCATTGGCATGCTCGGCCTTAGCCTGATCGACGGCGGCGTCTGCCGCGGTCGCAGTAGCCGTGGCAGCGTCCAGCTGGGACTGCGCGTCAGCCGCAGCCTGCTGCTGGACGGCGAGCGCCTGCTGAGCAGCCTGCACCTCACCCTCGGCAGTGGTCACTTCCTGCGAGGCGGCTGCGAGTTCGTCCTCGCGCTGCGCCTGGACCGACTTGGCGGCCTCCAGCGTGGCAGTAGCGACGTCCACCTTTGCCTTGGCAGCCTCGTACTCCGGGCCTGCTGCACCCTGTTCGGCTCGATCCAAATCTGCCTTGGCGGCGTCATAGCTCGCCTGCGCGGCGTTCGCGTCCGCATCGGCGTCGGCCTTTGCCTGTTGAGCTGCCGAAAGCTTGCTCTGCGCGTCCTGCTGTTTGACCGCGGCGGCATCAACGCCAGCCTGGGCATTCGAAAGCCTGACCTGCGCGTCAGCAGCTTGCTGCTTTGCCTGTTCCAGCTCGCTCGCGGCCTGCTCGGCAGCGGCCCGAGCTGCGGCAACAGCCTCGGGCGTGGCATCGGCAGCAGCGGCCTGCGCGGCCTCGAGCGCAGCCTGGGCATCTTCGGCGGTCTTCTGGGCAGCCACCAGAGCATCGTCCTTGTCCGTCAGATCCTTCTTTGCGGCATCGAGTGCGGCCTGAGCGTCCTCAAGCGCCTTCACATCTGCATCGGCCTTGTCCCGCGCGGCACCCATCTGCTGCTCCAGCTCGGCCGAAGCTGCAGAAGCGGCAGCGTCGCTTGCACCACGAGCCGCGTCGCAGGCGCTCTGAGCCTGCTGCTGGTTGGCAGTGGCGGCATCGTAAGGAGCGGCCGCCGCATCCAAATCGGCCTTGGCGGCAGCGGCCTTAGCGCGAGCCGCATCGACCGCAGCCTGCAGGTTGGCGACCTTCTGCGCCGCTGACACCGTGCCCGCGCCAGCACTAGCAGCGGCCGCGCTCGTCAACGGGGAAAGCACCGCAGCCGGTTTCCCAGTAGTGTCGGCACCGTTCGCACCCTGCGCCACCGCAGCCAGCGGAGACAGCAGCGACCCGCTCGCCATGGCGATTGTCGCCACGGCAACCGTCGTCATATGCCCGGCGGCCTTCGCCTTACCCACAGCGCCGCCGTTGATGTTCTTATTCACGCTCTTGCTCATTGCCGATTCCTTCCCACGATGAGCTGATGTTTGATACACATAGTCGATCTAACGTGCCCCGCTAAAAAGAGGTGATAACGGGGTAATTAAATCGGAGGAGTTGGAGACAAGCCCACATCCATCAGCGAATGCCGAGCTCATACTCTCGCTCGCGCTCAATATCATTCAGGTACTCATAATCTTCGGAGCTGAGCTCTAAATCATCTTGAGCGAACATGTAGTTCTCAGCCTTAGAACAAATACTGTAACCGCAGATGGTATTGAGAACGATATGGTCGGTATTGTCGTTGTAAAGGGGGAAAATTCTGCTGGTCATGCTCAAGTACCTCTCAACATAAACTGAAAACTCGTTTGCTTGGTCTCTTTTTGAGACCCCATCTGATGTGCTATGGCTGCAGTATATGTTCTCCCCTTTTACAATGCAAGCATAATTTCAAAAAGTTCTAGGAGCGATAATTGCGCAACACCATCACTTGCCGCCACCGCCATCCCCCACCGCGCCCTCACGCGCAGCGCACTCGTTGAGATACTTGACCGGAATCGGCCACACGGACGGAGCCTTATAGCGCGAAAGGCCTATGTTGGCCAGCTGAACCAACAACTCGGACAAATCATCGCCGCCGAGCATCTCAATCGAACGCACGTGAATCGCAGTCGCCATATCCTCCTGGGTGCCGTTGTTGACGCCCACAAAATAGCAAGTCCCGCCCGCGCGCTCGAACGTTCCAATGCCGTAATAAGGCGAGTTGTAGCTCTCGAAAATCTCTTTCTTACGCCCCGCCTTGCCCGCGAGCTGATGCTCGCCCACCAGAGCCATAAAGTTGTTGGAAAACGTCGTCAGTCCCGTATCCCGCACGCGCGCAAGCATAGACCGCCCGTTCGCATGCACGTCAAAGACATAGGCGCCCTTATCGATTTTGCCGTCCGCGGTCAGCAGATCGAGCTCCATCTCGTCCTCGGGACCATCCTCTGCCGAATGTGAGGCATAGTGCATGCCCCCATCCGCGCCAATCGCCAACGTAGCGATACGCGAATCCAGCTCAATCTTGTCCTTTGCTTTATACGGCACATCGACTAAGCCACACACCGTCACCGACTCAATATCCAAAGCGTCAAGATCAAACGCCGCCACTCGCTCGTCGACAACATCCTGCTTTACCAGCAGTTCTTTGAAGTATGGCGCCCAGGATCGCCTCTTGCGCATTGCGATCCTTTTGCTTTGGCACCACCTTAAACAGTGGCTCGCACACATCCGGCGTCACGTGCTGTTCCACCACGCCAACATGTAAGGCATAGCCGTCGTCCTCAGCAACCTCATTGGGCACAACGACAAGGTTCAGCGCCCGCGAATCCACGGTCCTTCCGCCATACGATGCGCGAACGCCCCACGAGGAATCGTTAAGTCGATCGGCCAGCCGGCGCGCCACTTCGGCAAGCCCATTACGCGCAAACGACACCACGATTCGCCGCCCCGCCATGCGCTCCGCAACCACGCGCGCGTACTCATCGCCCTTGAGCACCTCGTAGAAACTCTTGCGCGGGTATTCCATGAGCGTCACCCGGGCGAAGTCGCTGTAACGGCGTTCGAGAATCTGCAGCTCTCGATACAGAATGCCCTTCTTGGTATAGGCGACCTTGTCCGCCTGGGCCGAGAACGTCAGATCACGGCGCTTGGACGGCTTGTCGCCCCTGGCGCGACGCAGGATGTACTCGTCTTTTTGTTCGTGGGCAAGCACCATCGTCGCCACGGGCGATAGCCTGTAGCCCACTTGGCTCTTAATCTTCTCGAGCTCTTTCTCGTCACCTTGTGCCCTGCCAAAAAGCACACGTCGCTTGGTAAACGTTCGAATCTTAAGATCGAAGGTGCAATCCTCATCAATAACGATTTCAACCGTTTCGATCTTGGCAGGTCCCCTTCCGTCGCTTTCGACAGCATCGCGGCGGGCACCCTTGGCGCTAATGACATACAGGTGCCCGGTGTCATTGGGAACCTCGTCCTCAATCCCCTCAAACTGAGAGCAGGAGTTGAACAGCAAACGGAGTGCAACGTAATCGTCCAACTCGTTCCAATTAGCTTTAATCGGAACCACCTGCTCCTGATAAAGCGAGGCATTAAGATCGCCCGTCTGCGCGCCCGCCTTAACCATCAAAAAGACGTGGTTGTCTGCAAGCTGAGTGAGCGCGACGACCTTGCCCGTCTGGCACACATCGGCCATAAAGTTCGCCACGGCATGCTTACCAGCATCGCCCACATTGCACCAAAAGACCGAGTAGCGCTCCTCGGCAGCAGCGGCATCGAGTTGCAACACGAGCTCTGATACGGCGATGTCTCCCAGACCGCACGGCTGGTTATGCTTCGATTGCACGACGAACCGCCTCCATCATCTCCAGATTGATTGCGCCGTCAGCGGCCATATAAGGAACGGAGAACACAGTCCCTTCGGCGTCGAGTGCCTTGGGCGCGCACTCAAGCGCTGCCTCATCAGCCAAAACGTTGACGATCAGCAGGCGTTTCGCCCCAACCTTTTGAGCCTTCGCCCTAAAGCGCTCGGCATCCGACGCCTCGCGACCGTCTCGAACATAAGCGATATAGGCACCGATGCGATAGTGCTTAAAGTCGATCCACACCCCGGTCTTGTTGCCGGCGGCATCGAGCACCTCAAAGTCGCCGCCCGTCTCGGCATGGGCAGCATCGCCACGCGTAAGCGAATAACGGCCGTCGTAATATGCCTCAAAGATTGCCCTTCCGGCAGATTCTCCCAGCTCACCCAGGTAGACCGCCTGGAACATATAGGGCGTCATGTGTGCCGTTGCCGCCGGTTGCAGCGTCGAAGGCACCCCGTCACGAGACCAGCGCTCGCGCACCTCACGAATCGAAAGCAGCTCGGGCACACGGGCAGCCGCCTGGCTTACCTGGCGAACCTTTGCGCCCTTATAGCCCGCGCTGCAGCGGCAATAGTCCTCCAGACGAGCGGCAATTTGCTCGACGGGCTCACCATCGTAGTTAGGGAATTCAAAACGTGGCACCTTGCATGCCCCGCCTTCTGCATAGGCATAGCCATTTGCAGCATGCGACATGCGCAGCGCGGTACTCCGGCGCTCTGGGTATTGCGCGAGATCTTCCCATGGCAGGCAAAAATGATGCAGGTAAAAGTCGCGCTCGCCATCAAAAGCAGCGAGATCTTCGTCCCCGGCGTTTAGCGAGGTAACTTTCCACGCCAGCTTTTCGTGCTTTTGCTTGGCAAGGTTGTTCCTAAAGGCGGCAAGGTTCTGCTGCTTAACGGCAGCGTGTTCCTTGTTGTCCGTCATATGGTTGTTGGCAGCGGCGCAGGCACCAACCACCTGCTCAAGCTCGTAGCCCATCGGCAAATCATGCAAGAACGAAAAGTTGCAATCGTTCGCAATCTCGCGGTCGAGCATCACCTGCACGCAAGGCATCTTTACACTCGTGCGCATCAGGCGACCCACAGCCTGTGCCACAATGCGAGCGCCTTCGACCTGATAAGAGAGGGTGTCGCGCACCGGCAGGCTCTTATTAACGCCAGATAGAAGCATCCGTACGTTCCGGCGCTTTTGAGTAAACGGAACCTCGCCGCGCGCTACCAGTTCCTCCTGCTCCACCACGCCAAGTAGCGCCTGCTGGACAAACTTATTTGAGTTGATCTCCACTCCCCAGGTCAAACGACTTGTGGGCGACTCGATATATAAGAAATCAAGATCCATCTTGGGGCGACGGTCGACATTTTCAAAGCCGCAATCGACCTGATGAACCATGTCGCACAGATTCTCCGGCACCTTGTATTTGAGATTCTTGGAAAAGCCACCTGCCGAAAGATTGATAAACATCAGGGTCGGCTGGCCCAGCTCGAGACGTTTTTGAGCACCACGCCAACCTGCATCCCATTCCGCAGCGTTAAAGCACGGCACCATGTCCTTGGCGGCCTCAAGCGATTTCTCGTACGACATCTCGGGGCACTTGATGTTTCTAATCACCAGCTCCGCGACAATCTCGCGCGCAAGATCCAGCGCCAGACTATTGAATTCGCCATGGTTTCCCATGTGGCGCGTGGTAAAAACGGCTCCCGCCCGTTGCTCGTTACGCGCCACACCACGGGCCCAAGTACTCACGGCAACAAGCGTCTTGCTCAGGCGCTTCAGCTCAAACTCGATGCTCTTGGCGTCGCTCACGCCCACCCTGTCAGCAATCTTTAAGCGCAAGCGCACCGCAAGTCCCTCACTCACGCCAATCCCGTCAAAGAACCGCATCGCGCGCTCGTACACCTCGTCGGGCGACACAATGATGCCGCCAAAGGCGCCGCCTGCCAGCGCGACCATGCCGGCAATTTCCTTGGACTCATCCACCCAGGCAATATCGACGTCGTACTCCTTCGCAGCCTGTTTGTTAAACAGCTTAGTCTGTCGCACGATTTCCTGGTTGAGCTCGCCAATCCAAGCGTCCTTGCGAACCACGCCATGAACCTCGTCAAGGTAATCGAGGTTGAAGTTTTTGACGGTCGGCGCACTGCATGTTGCGCTCAGGCACACGCAAGGCGCTTTGGCGGCAATGGAGGCAAGGTATGCCTCGGGCATGCGCTCAATGCCGTGGCTGGTTAGGTACGTGGTAAACATGTGCTCGATGGTGGTTTCCATCACTAGATAATCGACACCACGCGCATACATCGAGTCGTCGGCGGCATCGATCTCGTCATTCTTGCGATCTTTAAAGAACAGCGCCAGCATCAACGAATCCCAAAAATACTTCTCGCTGGTCTGGTTGTTCCTAATGCCCAGGGCATCGATGATGTTCTTGCGCGAAAGGTCGTCCTTGTACGAAAGACCTCCGTAGTACAGGCTGTCCATAAGTGTGGCGCAGCGGGCAAGATGACCCACCACCATCCTAACGACGCCACGCGCACGACGAACCGCCTTGTTAACGGTTTGCTGCCCATCCGCCCCATGGGCCGTAATCATATTGTGGGTACCGCCCTCATTGGGCTTGTAGCGCAACGGATTCGCCGAGTTGTCACCCACCGAAATATCGTCACTACCAAACAGGTGTCGACCGGAGAGCTGCTCTTCTTTCGCCTCGTCAGACAGCGCAAAAGGCGGGCGCAGTTTCATTTCCTTAATACAAGAGGCAAGTGCCTTTTGAATTTTCTTGGCATCCTTGGCGATTTCTTCGGCGGCTTCTTCTACGCTCGCTCGCGAAACCCTGTTCCTCTCGGCATTCGACCCCTTGTGATCGCCCGACGTGGAAGCGTGCGTGTAGACCGCCATCCATTGATCTCGATTCCCCAGTAGCAAGGGATCCACCACACCGCCGTTAAAATGACGATCGAGGATACGCAGAACCTCGTCCGGCTGAAACGTCACGGGATCGTCTGTCAGCGTCGACAGTATGTCGGCCTTCATGTGGTCGATTTCATCAAAGATAAACAGGCCCTTCTCGGCAGCCATTGCGTTAAAGAGCACAATGCCTGCACCGGTCACTGTATCGATCCTATTGACGAGCTTTTGAGGCGTGCACGCAATCACATGCGGCATGCTCTTGTCATTGAGCAGGGCAGACGGCCAAATCTGAGGGATCACCTCCATACCGCGCGTGACGTTTTTAAGCTCGTGGCTCACAGCCCAACGCAAGCTCGCGTCCGCCGACGATAGCTTCTCGCGAAGGGCGGGGGTCAAACGGTCTGCAACACCTCCCAGGCGATTTCGAGTGTCAAGGATGCCCAAGAGGTCATCGGCGATCTCCATCGCGTTGCGCCATGCGCGCTTAATGATGCGATGAGAGCTCTCGTCGTCTGCCTCGATGGGACACGGGATGTCACGCACGCCCACAGCGCCCTTGCCACGCGTAGTCTCAATCCAACGCAGGATGTTTTCGCCCGCGCGCGGAAGATCGAACACGATGTGCTGCACGACATCGCCATCCATGCCCTGGTCAACCAGCAATTTGCGCACGCCTGCAACGTAGTTGTCACGGTTGTCCTTACCCGGCACCACAAACACCAGATAACGACGGCCCGGGCACTTGTTAAAACAGCCCGAATCGTCCCAGCCACCGGCAATCAGGTCGGCCGTGACCTGCTCGGCCGTATAATTTTTACCCGATCCCGTCGTGGCGCCCAAAAAGTACAGGCCATTGTTGTCCTGATCCTTGGGGGCAAACAGCGCACGCTCAAAAAACTCGCGCATCGCCTTTTGACGTGCAAGATAGGGAGCGAGCTCCTTGTCGTCCGCAGACGACGGATTCGATTGACAGTTGAGATCCCACGTAGCCATGGTCAAACCTCCGATTTAGTTGTTACATGTGTTGGATACCATCCCGTGCGGACAAAAACTCACGCAGGGCGGTCAAGGCGGCGGCGTCCATGCCGCTTGAGAGAAGAAAGAAAGGAAAGAGGAGCAGTCCGCGATTACTCGCACGAAGCGAGCAGGTTCTTAAGATCGCACTCCAACGCCTCGCGCTCTTTAGCATCGATCACTGCAAGGGCAGCACGCATCAGGGATGCATCGGCGGCAGACTCCTGAACCTGGTCGGGGCGCTTGCTAAAGCTTTTCCCGGCAACCTGCCGATCGGTCACGCCGTTCAGCGCAGTGGCTAAAGAGTGTCATCGGACTTTGCACTGGCCTTGGCCGCCTCTTCGCCCGCGATCAGGTCTTCAACCGTTGTATACGCATTGAACGTAGCATCCTCGATCTTTTCCAAAACATCAGGGTCGCAAGTGCCCCAAGCTTCTTCGAGGACTCGAGCCAAGCCCCAAGCAGCGCTGAGCAGGACGCCAACGTCCTTTAGATCTAAATGATCGACCGAAAAGGGACAGTCATCGCGCTCCAGTAGATAGGTGTCAACAGCGCCAATTGCCTCAACCACGTACTTCTCAAGATCGGGATGGGGATGGCAGGCGCAGAGTGCCTTGTACGGATCGGTTGGCTCGATCCAATACAGCATCGTCGCACTCTCGCATTCTTCAAGTGGAAGCCGCTCAACCGCCTTCTCCCAACTTTCATACCAATAATCGACATCGCTGTCCGTCAGCGACCTGCAAAGATCAATCGCCGCAGAAACAGTCGCACATGAATATCTATAACTGGCGTCTTTCCTAAAATCATCATTGAGCTCGTCGTCGCCAGACAGCCTCGCCTCCATGATCAGGAACGGGCCGTCATCATCTGTAATGCTCATGGGATAGTTGTCACATTCGTAGTACGGATACATTTTGTCTCCAATCAACCATTCGGACACATTAACAAGCAATATCGAAACCGCGCTCACGCGGAGGGTTGTCGCCATCGATCCATTCGAGCCCGTCGTACTCATCGATTCCTACATCGGGGATTGACGACCATCTGAACTCGAAACCAAGCTGATCAAGCTCATCGACTCGCTCATGGATTACTCCGTACGCATCCAGCGCATTCTCGAAATCCTCCGAAGACGCGTAGCCGTGCTCGCACTGCTTGCGAATCTGGTGCAAACGACCCATGGCGGCAGCGATGATCTCGCGAAGAGCGATAACCTCGCGCTCACATACATCGATGTTTCCTTTGTTGAGCTTGATGCAATCGGGCATAACGGCCTCCCTGGTTTTAAGCCTTTTCGCTTGATTCCATTGAACAGCCGCAAACAGCCGCGTAATATGACTTTTATCGCGATTTAAATTTTGGCTGTTTGGAGCATCGATGCTTGAGTCCGAAAAAGAACCGTTTAGCTGGGGTTTTGAGGCTGGCTTTCTTCGCTCTCCCGTCAATCCCCGCATGCTTCTTCTTAACAGAACGCCAGAGATTGATTGCGCCGATGACGGAAACGCAACCGGCAATGCAAGCGCATGGAGTCTCGTCTCCATAGCCAACGACCTATTACGCGTCGACTTAAGCTGGCTTTTCAACGAGATTGGGGGCCACTTTCGTGAGCGAGCAAAATTGCGCTTTTACATCGATTTACAGAACGCCATTCGGCAGTCCCCTGCTCCCCCCAATACGCAGCACGCTTCGATGGACCACGCAGCCGAGTCAGACCATGACGACTGGCTCGATCCAGACGATTCCGACCAAGAGTCCGCACAAGCTGAATTGAACGAAGTCGAAATCGAAGTCAACCTTCAAAAACAAAAGGAACGCGATCTCGATTTCTTTGCTCCGGTATTCGATAAAGCCATTACGCGCCATGCGCACGGAGAGATATCTGGCATGGCCAGATATCTCCTTGAAAGTGTCTGCAGGCAGTGTGTCATGAACATCACAGCGATTCCCGACTATCGCTATTACGACTGCTGGATGACCAACAACGCTATTGAGTGCAACGAAATCAACCGCCTGTACCGCGCGGTGATCACAACATCGGGCCAACTCAACAACCAAGAAATGGCGTCCCTCTTCAGCTCCTATCTCAAGCTCGAGTCGAACGACATGGACATTACAACTACCAACGGCGACACCGAGCTAACAGAACCGGCACCGTATAACCGCGACAATCCAAGAGGCAAATATCCAAAGGTCAACTCGCAGATAGAAACAGCTTGCGTTTGCACCAATACCGATCTCTTTCGAGCGCTTCTCATTGTTTTTTATCAGGAATGTCTGGAGCTTGCCCCGCTGCTTAAAAACACCGAGGCGCCTAACCTGCTCGCGCAAAACGAAGAGTTTTTCCCAGCCGCCATCAAAACAAGCGACCCGCGGCAATTTCGATTATTCGATGAGCAGCTGCCGGCAATCATCCGCTTTGGCGACGCTTTTGCATACGCAGCCAAAAAGCACTTGCCCGGAAACGAAACGGCTCAAAAGCTCGAAGAACATTTGAACGATATAAAACGCATGAATAGCGCCCCCTTTATGCAGGCGTTTCGCAAGAACTATCTCGAGGCTATGCGCGAGAACCAAATCTACGCAAATGGAGACTTCCATGCATATGCAGAGCTTAACGACCAGGAAAACCTCAATAGGCTCGTAAGGCTTCAAGCTGTTATTGCAAAGGCAGGAGAGCTTTATTTCACCGAAGAGGAATGCTCCTTTGCAAGCCTTTATGCCCGCATCCTCCACGAGCTGCTGCTGTGCGGCATAATGCCGATAACATGCCAAACCTGCGGTTCGCTCTTTTTTCCGACCGGTCCCAACAGCAAGTACTGCGATCGATATAACGCGGCAACCAAGCTCTATTGCAACCCGCGACACAACGCCAAAAAACATCTTGGTCGCAAATCACCCCGCGATGTCGCACTCAATATACGGAGAAAAGCCGACACGGCATACGAAAAGGGTTTAACGGATTGTGCCCACTATTTTGACAACCTTCGCAATTTTGTTCTCGATGGTCTTGGCCCAACATACC
>USHS01000017.1 GCA_900554585.1 uncultured Collinsella sp. | reverse complement strand
GTGAGTGCCATCGCCATTATCGCCGGGGCGACGCTCGGTCGTCGTAACGGCTTTATGGTCGGTGCGCTGGCGGCGCTGACCAGCAACTTCTTTTTTGGACAGGGCATGTGGACGCCATGGCAGATGTGTGCCTGGGGCCTGGTTGGCTATGTTGGCGGCGCGCTGGCGCATGCGGGCGCGTTCGACCGTGCGGATGGAACCGTGCGCATGCCGGCGCTGATGGCGTACGGCTTTGCATCGGGCCTGCTCTACGGCGTGGTAATCAACGCCTACGACATCATCGGTTTTGTGCAGCCGCTTACGTGGGCGGGCGCCGTGGCGCGTCTTGCCACGGCAGTGCCGTTCGATATCACACACGGCCTCGCGACCTGCGTGTTCTTAGCCGCCCTGTACAGGCCCTGGTGTCGACGGATCAACCGCGTCGTCGTGAAGTACGGACTGTAGGGCTGGCTGCGTTCCCTTACGAACTTGCGGTGGAATAGTTCTCGTTTTTGGCTATTTGCTGCCCAAACAGGAACTATTTCACCGCAACTTATAGGGAGAGAGGGGTCGCATGATCTGTTTCCCTCCGTCCCCAGGGGATCAGCTGGGGTTAGAGCTCTAGCGTGAGGGTGACGGGACAGTGGTCGCTGCCAAAGATGTCGCCACGGATACCGGTGTCGCGAACGTCGGCGGCGATTGAATCACTTACCAGGAAGTAATCGATGCGCCAGCCGGCGTTGTTCTTGCGAGCATTAAAGCGGTAGCTCCACCAGCTGTAGACGCCCTCGACGTCGGGGTTTGCCGTGCGCCAGGTATCGGTGAAGCCGGCGTTGAGCAGCTCGGTAAACTTGCCGCGCTCCTCGTCCGAAAAGCCGGCGTTGCCGCGGTTGGACTTGGGGTTCTTAAGGTCGATTTCCTCGTGCGCCACGTTAAAGTCGCCGCAGGTTACAACGGGCTTGCCGGTCTCACGCTCAAGCGCGCTCAAAAAGCCGCGATAGGCATCGTCCCAGGCCATGCGCACGTCGATGCGCGCGAGCTCATTTTGGGCGTTGGGCGTGTAGACATCCACAAACCAAAACTTGTCGAACTCGAGCGCACAGACGCGGCCCTCGGTTGTGGCTTGGGCGCCGAGCTCGGCCGCCTCGCCCTCGCCAGCGTAGGGCAGCAGTGCGTCGGCGTGCAGCACGCGCAGCGGTTCCTGGCGGCTAAAGACCGCAGTGCCCGAATAGCCTTTACGCTCGGCGTAGCTCCAGGTTTGGTGATAGCCGGCCAGGTCGATATCGACCTGGCCCTCCTGCAGCTTGGTCTCCTGCAGCGCCAAGATATCGACATCGAGTTCTTGCGCGATTTGGATAAAGCTCGGGTCCTTTTTGAGCACGGCGCGCAGGCCGTTGACGTTCCACGAGGCGAAAGTGTAAGTCTGAGGCATGGTGTCCTTTCGACGGGGTTGGCAGGCTTAAGATTAGCGCAACAGGGGCGGTGGTGGGCGCCGCGCGTGCTGACCCAAAGGCCGCATGCTGGGACGTCGCCCGACGCTGCCCGGCTAGCAAGGACGGAGGACTCATATGACGCAGGCAATAACGGATCCCAAGCAGGCCTCCGCCGCGCTGGCGGAGCTGTTCGGCACCCACAAGCGCGCGGTCTTCTTTGGCGGCGCGGGCGTTTCCACGGCGAGTGGCATCCCCGATTTCCGCAGCGTGGACGGCCTGTATCACCAGCAGTTTGCCTATCCGCCCGAGACCATGCTCTCGCATAGCTTTTACGAGGCGCATCCGGCCGAGTTCTTCGACTTCTACCGCACCAAGATGATCGCGCTTGGCGCCAAGCCCAACCGCTGCCACACCAAGCTGGCCGAGCTGGAGCGCGCCGGAAAGCTAAATGCTGTGGTGACGCAAAATATCGACGGCCTGCATCAGATGGCCGGCTCGCAGCGTGTGTTTGAGCTGCACGGATCGGTCCATCGAAACATTTGCCAGTCGTGCGGCGCGGTCTATAGCGCCGAGTGGATTTGCTCGCGCGAGCACGAGGACGCCGCGGGTGTGCCCGTGTGCCCTGCGTGCGGCGGGCGCATTAAGCCCGATGTGGTGCTCTACGAGGAGCCGCTCGATGAGCGTGTGCTGACCGGCGCCGTCGCCGCCATTGCCGCGGCCGATGCCCTCATTGTGGGCGGGACCTCGCTCGTGGTGTATCCGGCGGCGGGCCTTACGCGCTACTTTACCGGCGATACGCTGGCCATTTGCAATCTTGCTCCCACCGATCAGGATGCAAATGCCGACCTGCTGATTTCTTGCGACATCGCGGCCGCGTTTGCGTTCTAGCCCGTGTGCGCGGATACAATAGAAAGACTGATTGCAAAGCGACCCCGCCGCCTGCGCCCGAGCGCGGCGGCGCGGGCATTTTAGGAGGATGTTCATGGCGAACGATAGCAAGACATGGCGGTGCGGAAAGTACGAGCTCAGCTTTGACCGCCCGCGCATCATGGGCGTCCTCAACGTGACGCCCGATTCGTTTAGCGACGGCGGGGAGCACTTCGACCCGGATGCCGCCATCGAGTACGGCCTGGCGATGCTCGACGCCGGTGCCGACATCATCGACGTGGGCGGCGAATCCACGCGCCCCGGATTTACCCCGGTCAACCCCGACGAGGAGGCTCGCCGCGTGCTGCCCGTGGTACGCGCGCTGGCCAAAGAGGGTGCCATCGTCTCGATCGACACGCGCCACGTGGCGGTTGCCAAGGCGGCTGTGCGCTGCGGCGCCTCGATTGTTAACGACGTGACGGGCTTCACCGACCCCAAGATGGTCGAGTTTGTCGCGACGAGCACCTGCGGCGTCATCGTGATGCATGCCGGTGAGGTCGCGGCGCCTACGCGCACGCATGCAACGGTGCAGCTCGATACCTCGGCCGCGGCGTTTGTTGCCGAAAAGGCGCGCGAGGCGGCCGCCGAGGCTGCGCGCGAGGCAGAGAAGCCTGCCCGCCGCCGTCGTGGCAAGCTGCTGGGCGAGCCCAAGACAGAGGCCAAGCTGCCGGGTGGCGTGGTGCAGCCCTCGCTGCCGTTTGGCGATTCGGGACCCGCGTCCGAGCTCACCGCCGAGCAGAAGCAGGAGGTACCGGCCGCCGAAGAGGCCGCCCCTGTCGCCGAGGCCGCCGCGAACCCTGAGTTCGCGCCGGAGCCCAATGACCACCTGGCCGCCATGATGCGCCGCAGCGCCCGCCGCGAGGAGGCCTACGTGCCCACCTCGCAGCTTCGCCGCTTTACCTTGCCCGATTCGGCGCCCATCATGCGCCGCGTCATGGGCTTTCTGTCCGATCAGGCCCGCGCGCTCATCCACGCCGGCGTGTCGCGCGACCGCATCTGCATCGATCCGGGCCCGGGCTTTGGCAAGACGGCCAACGAGGATATCGTCATCCAGCGCGAGACCGCCAAGATGGCGTCGCTTGGCTATCCGCTCATGTGCGCCGTGTCGCGCAAGCGCTTTGTGGGCGCTGTCTCGGGCGTGACCGAGGCGACCGCGCGCGATGCCGCCACGTTTGGCGTGTGCCTGGGCGCTATCCAGGCCGGTGCCAACATCGTGCGCGTGCACGACGTTACCGGCTTTGCGCAGTTCCTGAACGGTTACTGGGCTGTTGCTAAGCCGCAGCCGCGCCGCGCGTTTGTGGCCGTGGGCTCCAACCTGGGGCATCGTTGCGACAACATCCGCGCCGCACGCGACATGATCGCCGAGATTCCGCTCACCTGCGTGTCCAACTGCTCGCGCATCTACGAGAGCGAGCCGGCTTACGAGACGCGCCAGGACGCGTTTGCCAACGCCGTCATCGAGATCAAGACCGAGCTGGCGCCGCTGGTGCTGCTCGACGAGCTTATGAAGATCGAGGCCGAGCTGGGGCGTGACCGCTCCAAGAAAGCCAAGGTCAACGGTCCGCGCACTATCGACCTGGACCTGCTGTGGATGGATGGCGAGACCCATGGCGGCAAAAAGCTGCGCCTGCCGCATCCGCTGATCGGCGAACGCGACTTTGTGCTGGTGCCGCTCGAAGACCTGATGCACGACCCGGCGCGGTTCTTCCGCTACAACGGCGTCGAGGTCAAGGAGCCCGAGGACCGCGTGGGCCATATCGTGGGCGAATTGGGGCGTATGTAGATGATTGAAACGAATGCTGTAGCCGTCGGTGCCGAGCTTGACGCCGCGCGCGACGCGGGCCGCGAGGGTGCGCCCGCGGGCTGGTGCGCTTGGAGCGCGGGCGAGGCGTCGTTGACGTTTTCGCTGGTCGTGCGCCCGGATGTGAACATGCATGCCTTCCACGGCCTGCCGTTTGTGGCGGCGATGGGCATGATGGACGCGCTCGTGGGCACGGCATCGACGCCGGGCCTGGGCCTTGCCGGCAAGGTGGGCATTGAGTGGCCGAGCAATATCGTGTGCGGTGCGCCCGCGTTCGAGACGTCGTTCGCGCGCGTCGCCGTCAACGGCGGCGCCGGTGCCGCGGGCATGTTCGGTGCCGTGACGGTGGATATCGAGCGTTCGGCGCTGAGCGAGCTTGGTGTGGATGTGACTGACGAAGCGCTGGTTGAAGAGTTGGCCGCCGCCGTGCTGACCCGTGTGGACACTTGGGCGGTTGTTGCCAACACGCCGCAGGGCGCTGCCGGCCCGCTGGCTCCCGTGCTGGGCGAGTACTTCGACATGGTGCCGCTGCTGGGCCGCCAAGTTGCGGCGGTGTCGCCCAACGGCTTGCCGCTTGCGGTCGGTGTGTTTGCGGGCCTGGACATCTGGGGCCGCGCGACCATCAAGACCGATGCCGGCGAGCAGGAGTTTCCGCCCGAGGCCGTACGGATTCGCGGGCTGTAACGCGAGACGCCCGTGCTCAAAGATAACGATGACAACGAAGCCCTCTTCGGCCTGCACCGGGGAGGGCTTCTGTGTGACCCGAGAGAATGGCCGCGTCGGTCCTATTCCTCAAAAACGAAAATTTTTCAATTTTGAGGAATAGGCTTGGCGAACGTTTGCGGGGCTGTGACATCGGGCGTGCTCGACTTAAGCCCCGTCTTACCCCAGCTCCCGCATGCGGCGGTAGATTTCGCAGATGCCCTTGATGGTGAGCTGCCCGTCGACCACGTCGAAGGCATCGGTCGAATCGGCGACGATGCCGGCGAGACCGCCCGTGGCGATAACGGTGGCATCCTCGCGGCCCAGCTCGCGCTTCATGCGCGCGACCAGGCCCTCGGCCATGGCGGCGGCGCCCATCACGGCGCCGACCTTGATGCACTCCTCGGTATCGCGGCCGATGGCGTGCTCGGGCGCCTCGAGCGGAACGCTGGCGAGCTTGGCGGCACGGGCGGCGAGCGCGTCCATCGAAATGCGGATGCCCGGCGCGATCGCTCCGCCAATGTAATAACCGTCCTCATTGATGACGTCGATATTGGTCGCGGTGCCAAAGTCCACCACGATTGCCGGCGCGCCGTAGAAAGTCTCGGCCGCAACGGCGTTGGCGACGCGATCGGCACCTACGGCCTGGGGACGCGCCGCGCGCAGCTTGGTTACGGCGGCCGTCTGCGGCCCGATGACGATGGCGTCCGCGGCAATGCGGTCGGCCACGGCGTGCCACTCGCGCGAGAGCTGCGGCACCACGCCGGCAAAGGCGATCGCGTCGACCGCGTCGAGCGAAAGGCCGTACATCTTAAAGAAACCCATCAGGCGCACATGGATCTCGTCGGCGGTATAGGAGCGGTCGGTGGGCATGCGCCACGACTGCACCAGCTCGTCTCCGTCAAACAGGCCCATGGCCGTCTGCGTGTTTCCCATATCGATAGCGAGCAGCATGTCTACTCCCAGTGTTGGCATAAAAGGACGCGCACCATTGTATACGCGCCGTCGACGGCGCTCGGCTGCGATTCGGTTACAGTGATATGGGCTGAGGGGTTTAAATATGAAGGAATTATGCTCTACGAGATTTTCCTTGCCGTTTACCGAACTCCCACGTAATATTCTTTCTTGCGCACATGAGGCGCCCAGACATTGCGGGGTGGAGCAGTCTGGTAGCTCGCCGGGCTCATAACCCGGAGGTCGTAGGTTCAAATCCTGCCCCCGCGACCAAGACTTTTAGCAGCTCGTCGGCCTAGCCGGCGAGCTTTTTTGTTATTGCGGGACCGTGTTTTCGGTCCAATTTTCGGCCTCTTAAACAGAATCTCGATTTGTAACATCTAGACCCGATTTGGGCGGCTAGGTGTTACAGATCGAGATATGCCGGCGGTTTGGGCCGCGTTTGTCTAAATCTGTAACACGAGGGACGGATTTTGCCGGGCAGCTGTTACAGATTGAGATTTTCTAGCAGGCGGGTTTGATTTGTCTCGATCTGTAACAGGTGGGGGTCAAAAGTGGGCCTAGCTGTTACAGATCTAGATTGTTGAGGATGGGTTGAGAGGAACGTCTTGATCTGTAACAGCAAGACCCGGTTTTGCCGAGTAACTGTTACAGATTGAGACAAACCGACGGGCCGCCCCGTCCCATCCACCTGCCGTCACCTGATATTCGCCGATTTTCGTTGTGCCGCCGTGCTCTCATGCCATATCCTCTAGACAACTACGCGGCACCATCGCCGCCGCGCCTACAAGAGAGGAATGTCCATGACCGCACCTGCATCCAAACTGCTCCAGCCCATTACGGTTGGCCCCCTTGAGCTCAAGAACCGCATTATGTTCCCGCCGCTGACCACCGGCTACGAGGAGCGCGACGGCTCCATTGGCGAGCGCAGCCTGGCTTTTTACGAGCGCCTGGCCCGTGGCGGCGTGAGCTACATCGTCATCGGCGACGTCGCTCCCGTTATGACCGCGAGCCCCACGCCCAAGCTGGCGACCGACGCCCAGATCCCCACGTTTAAGGCCCTGGCCGACGCCGTCCACAAGCACGGTGCCAAGGTCGCGCTGCAGCTGTTCCACCCCGAGTACGACGTGCCCGGCGTCGGCCGCATGGTCATGGGATCCATGGCCGCCGCCAAGGCCGCGCAGGAAGCCAAGGCCGCCGGTGACGAGGAGACCTTTGCCGCCAAGATGGCCGAGTCCAACGAGATCCGCAAGCAGGCATACGCCAAGCTGCACCACGACATGCAGCACTTTGTGAACGAGGCGAGTGTGGAGCAGCTCGCCCAGATCAAGGAGGCCATCGCCGCCTCGGCCGCTCGCGCGCAGCAGGCTGGCATTGACGCCATCGAGGTCCACGGCGACCGCCTGGTGGGTTCGCTGTGCTCGGCCATCCTCAACCAGCGCACCGACGAGTACGGTGGCTCGTTCGAGAACCGCGTTCGCTACGCGCTGGAGGTCGTCGCCGCCATTAAGGAGGCCGCGCCGCAGCTGATGGTGGAGTACAAGCTCCCCGTGATCATGGAGAACCCCGACGGCACGCCGCGCGGCAAGGGCGGCCTGCAGCCCGACGAGGCCTGCGAGTTTGCCAAGCTGCTCGAGGGCGCGGGCATCGATATGATCCAGGTCGCGCAGGCCAACCACACCGGCAACATGGGCGACACCATTCCGCCCATGGGCGCCATGCCCTACAACTGGACGCTGCCGGTGGCCGAGCGCGTCAAGGCCCTGGTCTCCGTGCCGGTGGCAACCGTCGGTCGTGTTGTCTCGGTCGAGGCCGGCGAGAAGATTCTGGAAGACGGCGCGGCCGACATCGTCGCCTATGGCCGCTCGCTCATGTGCGACCCCGACATTGCGCTGAAGGCCGCCACGGGCGAGCCCATTCGCGAGTGCCTTAACTGCAACAAGGGCTGTGTCGACGCGATTCAAAACCGCAAGTACATCTCGTGTGTGCTCAATGCCGAGAACGGCGACGAGGCGACCATCGCCATTAAGCCTGGCGAGGGCGACAAGAAGATCGCCGTCGTGGGCGGCGGTATTGCCGGCCTGGAGGCCGCGCGCGTGGCGGCCAAGCGCGGTTACGACGTGACCGTCTACGAGGCGAGCGATCATCTGGGCGGCCAGATTGTGCTGGCGGCCGCGCCTCCGCGCAAGGACGAGATCATGCGCTCGGTCGAGTATTACGAGAAGATTCTGCCCGGCCTGGGCGTGAAGGTTGAGCTCAACCATGCCGCTACCGCTGAGGACCTCAACGCCGCCGACGCCGCGATTGTGGCCGTGGGCGCGCACGACGTGGTCATCCCCGTTCCGGGTGCCGATTCGGACAAGGTCGTCTCGAGCTGGGACGTGCTGGCTGGCAAGGTGGAGCTTACGGGCCGCGTCGCCGTTATCGGCGGTGGCCTGGTGGGCACCGAGACTGCCGAGTACCTGCTGCAGCACGGCTGCGAGGTGGCGATCGTGGAGATGCTCGACAAGATTGCCGCGGGCGAGTCCGAGACCATTCTGCCGCTGATTATGAGCGACTTTGCCGAGCACAACGTGGAGCAGCATGTTAAGACCCGTTTGACCGCCATTACCGATGAAGGCGTGGAGGCCATTCGCACCACCGAGGACGGCGCCGAGGAGCCGGTGAAGATTGCCTGCGATTACGTGGTGATGGCCGTGGGCTCCAAGGCCAACGCGTTTGACCTGGACGGCGTGACGGTGCCCGTGACCTGCGTGGGCGACTGCTCGGGCGAGCGCACCGCCGACATCGCGAGCGCCATTCGCACGGCATATCACGCGGCCAACGAGCTCTAAGCAAGAAAGCTATCGCGTATTGAGTGGGCGGGGAGTGCCGTATCGGTGCTCCCCGCCTTTTTGCCAATAAGAGGTGCCCCTGACCGGCGGATTCAGAAAATCCGAATCTTATGCATCCGAAAATCCGAATCCTTAGAACAGGAAAATCCGAATTATATGAACACGAAAATCCGAATCGCAACCACCCGAAAATCCGAATTTGCTACAGTGGAATAGAAGAATCAGAAAGCAGGAACTGGAAATCTGCGGGGGTGGCTCATGGCAGGCGAGAGGCTACATCGGGACGGATACATCCCACGTATCGTGGATGCGCAAATCGAGCGCTACCTTCGTGTCTTTGGCGCGGTCGAGATTGCGGGCACCAAGTGGTGCGGCAAGACGTGGGCCGCGCTCGAGCACGGGGCGTCCGCCTCGTATGTCGACGAGAATCTCGACCTCGCGCGTGCCGACCCAGCGATGATGTTGCTGGGAGACCGTCCGCATATTATCGATGAGTGGCAGCGCGTTCCCCAGATTTGGGACTACGTTAGACACGAGGTCGACCGCACCCGGGGTACGCGCGGCGCCTATATCCTCACGGGTTCCGCCACGCCTGCGTTTGGCTCAAAGGCGGAGGCGCCCGCGCATAGTGGAGCCGGCCGCATCGGCCGCGTCCGCATGCACCCCATGACGCTCGCCGAGACAGGTGAGTCCAACGGCAAGGTGAGCCTGGCGGGCTTGTTTGAGCATCGTTTTGAGCCCTGCCGGTGCAATGGCGATACGCCGGGGCTTGTCGAAGCCGCTTGCCGCGGCGGCTGGCCCGAGGCGATCGATATGGTTTCGGCTGACGCCCAGCTCATCGCCCGCGAATATCTCAACACCACGTTTTCGAGCAGCTTCCCGGCGGTCGGTCTCGACCCCGATATTGCTCGTCGAGTTTCCGCATCGATCGCGCGCAATCTGGGACAGGCAACCACGTATAAAACGATTCTTATGGATATGTTCGGTGCCGAGGAGGAACCCGCAGCGTTTGCCGATGAGACCAAGGTGCGCAGGTACCTGGATGCCCTCAAAGGCATGTTCATTCTCGAGGAGGTCCCCGGTTGGGTTCCCGCCGCGCGCGACAAACGGCGCTTTACCGTCAAGCCCAAGCGCTATCTGGCAGATCCGAGCCTTGCTTGCGCCTTGCTAGGTATGTCCTCGCAGGCGCTGCTTGCCGACTGGCAGACATTTGGTCTGGTGTTTGAGAATTTGGTCATACGCGACCTTTCGGTCTACGCACGTTCGCTCGACCTGCTGGATAGCACGCCCGTGCGCTATTATCGCGACGATTCGGGCCTTGAGTGCGATGCTATCGTGCAGCTAGCCGACGGACGGTGGGCCGCCTTTGAGATTAAGGTGAGTGAAGATAAAGCGAGCGCCGGCGTCGAGAGCCTCAAGCGCGTTCGCAAGAAGGTCTGTGGAAATCCTCGTTCACGCACACGCGAACCGGAGTTTATGGCCGTGATTGTGGGGGTGGGTGAGTACGCCCGCGAGGTCGAGGACGGTATCTACGTGATACCCGTGCGCGCGTTGGGGTGTTAAGGGGCGGCACGCCGTGTGTCCGCTGCCCGGTGCCACGGATTGGTGCAAGGGGGTCAGGTTTTTTGCACCATGTTGGTGCGAAGTGACCTGACCCCTTGCACCAAGGGTTTGACTTTTAAGACATCATTAAGGCTTGCGTTGTGGAGCAAACCGCAGGTCAATGCTATTCTTTTACCTTATCGTACGGTGTTGTATTCTGCCTGAATTCTCTACCTGCGAACAATGGATAAACGCGACCGAGCGGAAAGGATGGCACGCCCGCAAGCAGGGCAAACGCAAGCGATGAGTGGCATGGACCGACATAGCGAGCTCCAGCAGCACAAGACAGCGGCCGAGTACCGCCAAGCTGCCGACGAGCACGTGCGGACCCTCAAGGATTTCTGGAAGGATTTCCTGGTGAGTGGTCTGTTTGTGCTGGCCGCCATCGTTGCCATCTTTGCATGCTTGGCCTGGTTTGCCGCGAATAATCGAGTGAGCGCCACGGGGAGTACGATCGGGGCGAAGGCGGATCGGTATACGCTGACCGCCGAGGGCGAGTCCGACGCCCACGTGGGCTATTACGAGCGTTCCGAGCGCACGGACACCGAAAAACAGGCTATCGCTGGTCTGGATACGGCCGATGCCATGACGGTGACGCTCGGCTCCAACCTCAACAACGAGACCGCAGGCTCTCTGTACCCGGGTGCTCGCGGCAAGATTACATTTACGGTGAAGCCGCTGGTGGATGACCTGAACGGGGTCACAATCAATCTGTCGCGCTTGCTCAAGGTCACGAGCCTTGGCGTTGGCGTTGTCGAGGACGGGGGAACGCTGACGGCTGAGGCTGAGGCGCTCCTTGGCTTGGTTAAGGGGCATTTACTGTTCTTTACGAAATGCGACAACGGGTATTACTCGGATCGTGTAATAAACAACCAAATCACGATTCCAAAGAGCAAATTTTGCGAAGACGGCAAAACGACCAACCCCACAAAGAAGCCCGTCCCCGTCACCCTGTACTGGGTATGGCCGGAGTACTTTCAGAACTTCGTCCTTACCGGCAACACGAATTACTACAAGAATCTGTTTGCGGCGGCGGGCGACGCAAAGTCTGACTACGGCGCTCTGCAGGCAGATATGAACGCGCATAAAACGAACTACTTCTATGGCGCGGCAAACGGCACGAGTGCTGCCAACGCCCCCGCGGTTTCGTCTAGCATGTCCTTCGGCGACACCGCCATCTGCTCGGCGCTGTACAACAATGCTGACGAGCAGATCGGCAATAAGGTCGAATACATCCAACTTAGAATTAGCGCTCAGGAGGGCGTGAGCTCATGAGCACCATGCAAACGCGCCTCGGCGATGCCCGCAATTGGATAGAAAACCACCGCGCACAGGCCCTTGCGGTCCTGATATTGCTGGCGGCAATCGCTCTTATCATCGGCTTGTCGCTCTCGTGGTTTGTGGGCAGCAAAAGTCTGTCCACGGTGGGCAAGATCCAAACGCCCGCGCAGCTCAAGATCATGGGTCCCAACCAGACAAGCATCGAGCCCATCGAGATTTCGTATGACGAGTCGCGCGGCGATGAGAAGAAAGACGACGGCACCGTGACCGTTCGTCGCGCGTTTTGTGTGCAGAGCGACAATGGCGATCCCGCTGCCGGCGGTCAAGCGTTTGAGCTGCAGATTGCCAACACAACGAATATCACGGGGCTGACGATCAATGTATATCACGTGACGGTCAACGATCCGAGTAATACGAGCGGCACTGTGGTCGGCCTCGACGGGCTCAATCAGCCGTATTCGTGGAGCAAGAAGGACACCCCGATTGAGTTCGCTTTTATCAACTCCGCGGACGGGACAAGTGCGTTGGCTAAAGAGCTTGAGGCAAACGACCCGACGTACGGCTCGTACGTGAATGTCCAGAAAAACGCCCGTCCGCTGTATCGGTATCACAAGTTCGCAAAGAGTGGGCTCGATGGCTGGAACGGCAAAACAGCCAACGCCGCCACGAACTTCATCATCGAGTGCACGTGGAATCCGGGCGTTGTGACCGTAAACGGAAAGACAGTCTCCAACGTTAAAGAAACCGACATGGTCTACCTAATTGCTCGCGGCACGAGCGGCAACCAATAAGAAGGAAGGGAGGGGTGCCAGATGCGAGAAGACAAGAACGAGCAAAATGAAATCGCGAGGCCTGTTGGCAAACACTTTGCGCAGGTAGATGATTCTAAGGCAGAGCCTTGCTGCGCAGAGTCGGCGCCCCCTGCTTCCAAAGTACGTAAACGTCTGTGGGCAGTTGCGGTGCTGCTGTGCGCCGTCGCGATTGCGATGGGAACCTACCTTACCTACACGGCCTTTTTGGCGGGTGACTTTCTTAAGTCGGTTGCTGTTTCGGGCACGTCGCAGGCGCTGTTTGCCTCGGACATGCTTACGGGCTACACGAATGAGACGCTGAATGACGAGGGGATTGCCGTCCGAAGCGTCATTGCCGACACGAGTGGGGAAAACTGCTCTTTTACCTTTCGCATTTACAACCATCTGCTGGGCGACAAGAACAAGGTCAACGACAAGGACGTTAACGC
>USHS01000016.1 GCA_900554585.1 uncultured Collinsella sp. | reverse complement strand
TACGAGATGCTCAGGAGTCTCGTGGGCTCGGAGATGTGTATAAGAGACAGGCTCAAGGCTCAGTTTAAGCAGGCCGACAAGGTGGGCGCTAAGCTCATTTTGGTCTTGGGCGGCGACGAGCTTGCCGCCGGCAAGGTCAAGGTGCGCGACATGCAGAGCCATGACGAGGTTCTCGTCGATCTGGCCAATGTGGTCAAGGCGGTTCGCGAGCGCCTGTAGCGCATCTTTTTGAGCTGCGGGCCTGCTAACGTGCCCTGCTCATGGAGAGCGATTGTTACGGGGGGGTTTCGCTTTTATGCGGAATGCCCCCGTTTACGTATGCCGCCCACCGAGAAATACGACCATTTGGGGCAAAAACCCTTGCAATGCAGAAAATACTTTTGTGTGGTAAAGCGCAATCAGTGTCGAAAGTATTTCTCAAGCGCCTATAATGAATACCGCATGTTACGTGCATAGAAGGAGGAATGGGAGGAAACGTGGCTGAGAACCTAAGCAACCAGTCTGTACCCGAAGCCGCGGCGCGCGTCGCTGCCGTGGTCAACCGCCTCGTTAACCGAATCGGCTCGAATGCCGAGTCCAGGGAGCGTCTCGCCGAGATCGAGATCCCCGAGGAGCTGCGCGACAATCTGGCGCTGTTCTTGCGCCTGGAGCGTCGTGTGCTTAGCGAGTATGATCCTGAGATCGCGGACCTGTTCGACAAGATCCTGTCGGCCGAGATTGTGGCCAATGCCGGCAACCCCGGTACGCGTGCTGCCGACGAGGCCGTCGACGAGCAGGGCGTGCCTACTGCCGATGAGTCCACCGCCGTGGCATTTCGTGAGGTCGTCGATCTGATCGACAGCCTGCCGCTCGATAAACAGCAGGTCATCGTTCGCGCCTTTACGAGTTTCTTCCATCTGGCAAACCTGTCGGAGGAGAACTACCGTGTGGCGCAGCTGCGCGAGCGCGAGGCCGGTGCGTCGACCGATACCGAGGTCGATCCCGCCAACGAGCTCACCGTCGCCTATCACCAGCTGGTGAATGAGCTGGGCGTCGAGGGCGCCAACGAGCTGCTCGGCAAGCTTGAGTTCCATCCCGTCTTTACCGCGCATCCCACCGAGGCCCGTCGCAAGGCCGTCGAGGGCAAGATTCGCCGTATCTCCAACCTGCTGGAGGAGCGTCCGCGTCTGGGCGGCTCCGACCTGGTGGAGAACGAGCGCCATATGCTGCAGGAGATCGACGCCCTGGTACGCACGAGCCCCATCGCGTTGAAGAAGCCCACGCCGGTCGAGGAAGCCGATACCATCATCGACATCTTCGATAACACGCTGTTCGACGTTATCCCCGTCATCTACCGTCGTTTTGACGACTGGGTGCTGGGCGACAAGGCCGGCACCGTGCCGCCGCTGTGCCCGGCGTTCTTCCACCCGGGCAGCTGGATCGGTTCCGACCGTGACGGCAACCCCAACGTTACCGCCAAGGTGAGCCGCGAGGTCGCCGCCAAGTACTTCACCCATATGGTGCTCAAACTCGAGGACAAATGCCGCCGCATCGGCCGCAACCTCACGCTCGAGGCCACCTACAGCAAGCCTTCTGCCGAGCTTATTAACCTGTGGAACCATCAGGTCGAGATGAGCCCTCGGTACACGGCCCGCGCCGAGCTGATCTCCGAGCATGAGCCGCATCGCGCCGTCATGCTCGTCATGGCCGACCGTCTGAACGCCACCGTCCGTCGCATCACCGACACCATGTACCACAGCGCCGACGAGTTCCTGGATGACCTGCGCGTCGTCCAGCGCTCGCTGGCCGCCTGCGGTGCCGTCCGTGCTGCCTACGGCCCGGTCCAGACCATCATCTGGCAGGTCGAGTCCTTCGGCTTCCATATGGTCGAGATGGAGTTCCGTCAGCACTCCGTGGTGCATGCCCGCGCCCTCAAGGATATCCACGAGAACGGTATCCATGGCGACCTGCAGCCCATGACGCGCGAGGTCATCGATACCTTCCGTGCCATCGGTTCCATCCAAAAGCGCTACGGCAAGAAGATGGCGCACCGCTACATCATCTCGTTTACCAAGAGCGCCCAGCATGTGGCTGACGTCTTCGAGCTGGCCCACCTGTCCTTCGCACACGAGGAGGATGTCCCCGAGCTCGACGTGATCCCGCTGTTCGAGCAGCTCGAGGACCTCGAAGGCTGCGTCGACGTGCTCGACCAGATGCTTACGCTGCCCGTGGTGCAAAAGCGTCTTGCCCAGACCAACCGCCGCATGGAGGTTATGCTGGGCTACTCCGACTCCTCCAAGGACGCCGGTCCTACCACGGCCATGCTCGCGCTGCACTCCGCGCAGGAGCGCATTGCCAAGTGGGCCGAGAAGAACGATATCGACCTGGTGCTCATGCACGGTCGCGGCGGTGCCGTGGGCCGTGGCGGCGGTCCGGCCAACAAGGCCGTGCTGGCGCAGCCCAAGGGTTCGGTCAACTGCTTCTTTAAGCTCACCGAGCAGGGCGAGGTCATCTTTGCCCGTTACGGTAACCGCACGCTGGCTCAGCGCCATGTTGAGTCCGTTGCCGCCGCAACGCTTTTGCAGTCGGCTCCGAGTGTCGAGAAGACCAACACCGAGACCACGCAGAAGTTCTGGGATATGGCCGAGAAGCTCAACGCCGCAAGCCACGAGCGCTATCTGGACCTGCTGAACACCGAGGACTTTACGCCGTGGTTCTCGACCGTGACGCCGCTGACCGAGGTCGGTCTGCTGCCGATCGGCTCGCGTCCCGCCAAGCGTGGCTTGGGCGCCAAGTCGCTCGACGACCTGCGTACCATTCCGTGGATCTTCAGCTGGAGCCAGGCGCGCATCAATCTGGCCGCTTGGTACGGCTTGGGCACCGCTTGCGAGCAGTTTGGCGATCTGGACCAGCTTAAGGCTGCCTACCAGGAGTGGCCGTTCTTCCGCACCTTTATCGACAACATCGAGATGTCGATTGCCAAGACCGACCAGCGCATCGCCAAGATGTATCTGCACCTGGGCGATCGCCAGGATTTGTCCGAGAAGGTCTTCACCGAGATGCAGCTCACCCGTAAGTGGGTCCTTGCCATCGTCGGTGACGAGTGGCCGCTGCAGCGCCGCCGCGTGCTCGGCTGCGCCGTTCGCGTCCGTAACCCCTACGTCGACGCGCTGTCCATTGCCCAGGTTCGCGCCCTTCGCGAGGTGCGTATGAACCAGGACGAGATGGCCGAGGAGAAGAAGGCCGAGTACATGAGCCTGATTCTTTCGACTGTGACCGGCGTCTCGGCAGGATTGCAGAACACGGGGTAATCGATAGCCCTGTAGTCGTCCGGGTCCGCCATCAGTTTACTTTTAGGCACGTCCTCGGACATGCAAGAAGCCCTCGCTGCGCACTTCGTGCGGCGAGGGCTTCTTGCGTCCTGCGGAATGTTTTGGGAGGTAGCCCAAACAGCCCCGGCTGGGTCCTGTGTAATCACCCTTTAGGCGGAACTTTCCTAATTATTTGGATGAGTCGTTTACTTACTTGTACTGTTACCGTCATCCCGCTGTTGTTGGGGTATGCTTTGTTCGTATGTAAACGTATGACATGTTGATGGGGGAGGGTGCTATGGCTCGCGAGGGCGCTCGTTCTAAGGATTCTGCTAAGCCTGGCATCAAGGAAGTTGCAGCGGTAGCGGGGGTTTCGCCTACTACGGTATCTCGCGTGCTTAATAATCGCGGCTATATTAGCCAAGAGACCCGCGATAAGGTCCATGCCGCGATGGAGCGCATCAACTATACGCCCAACGATATCGCCCGTGCCATGCTCAGCGGTGGCCTGAATCTAATCGGAATGATCGTCCCCTATGTCAGCAGCCCGTTCCATGCACAAGCGGTTCAAGCCGTTGAGCGTACTCTGGCCGAAAACGGTTTTAAGATGTTGCTGTGCAATAGCGCCAATCGACCTGATCTTGAGCGTTCTTATATCGATATGCTTCGGCGCAATATGGTTGATGGCGTCATCGTCAACTCGCTTAATATCGGTGCCGAGGCGTATGCCGAGATGGGCTTGAGCCTGGTTGGTATCGACTGCGACCTTGGCGAGGCCTCTGTTCAGATTGCGAGCGACAGCTATAGCATCGGCGAACTTGCCACGTGTCGCCTGATCGATGACGGGTGTTCGCGCATCTTGTGCCTGCGCAACAATAGCCGCATGCGTATGCCTGCCAATAAGCGTACCGATGCCTACTACGATGTTGTGGAGCAGGCCGGTTTGTCCGCGCTTGTCCGTGAGGTCGAGTTCGTTAAGTCCGACGACGAAAAGAGTGCGGTCGTTGCGAAGATCCTCGATGAGAACCCCGATATTGACGGCATCTTTGCGGGAGACGACACGATGGCGGCCATCTGCCTCAACGTTATGAAGCAGCGCGGCTTGAGCGCTCCGGATGATATTAAGGTCGTGGGCGCGGATGGCGCCCGCCGCACTATGACGTTTATGCCTGACTTAACAACCGTACGTCAAGATATCGATCGCATCGGAGAGCTCGCGGCGCAATCCATCATCGCTCTTGTTAACGGTGAAAAGCCCGAATCGAATATCAAGCTTCCCGTCGAACTTATCGAGGGCAAAACCGCCTAGTTCATTCCGAGCCAAAAGAATCCCTCGAACGCTTCTGATGACCGTTCGCCGGCATATGTCAACCGTTTGCCGACGACTGGAACTGCGAAAAGACGTATTGATGTGAAAACGTTTGACATATGAAAACGATTGACATATCTTGCAGTTGTACCGAGTTAGTATCTCGTGGGAAAGGAAGTCTCGGATGCACAAGGTTTATTACCAGCCTGAGGGAATTTGGGTAGGCGACATCATGCCGTACGGCGAGGACGGCACGTTCTATCTCTATCATCAGCGTGACACGCGTAACCCCGGACCTTTCGGAGAGCCGTTTGGCTGGGCACTCGCGACGACCAAGGATTTCGTCAACTACAAGGACTTTGGTGAGAGCCTTGAGCGTGGCGGCGACGAGGAAGTCGACCAGTACGTTTATGCCGGCACGGTGTTTAAGGTGGGCGACAAGTACCACGCGCTCTACACTGGTTGCAATCGCGATAAGGTCCGCGCACGCTTGATGAAGCAGGTTCTTCTTCACGCAACGAGTGACGACGCCGTCAAGTGGGAGAAGAACATCGCCGAAACGCTGCTTCCGCCCCAGGAGGGTTACGATGACCGCAACTGGCGCGATCCCTTTGTACTTTGGGATGAGGAGAACGAAGAGTACATGCTCATCCTCGGCACGCGTGTGGGCGAGGACAAGCGTCTGATGACCGGTCGTCTGGTCAAGTTCACCTCCAAGGACCTGGATACCTGGGAGTTCCAGGGCGACTGGTGGAACCCGGGCCTGTACACCATGTTTGAGATGCCTGATCTCTTTAAGATGGGCGACTGGTGGTACCTCGTCTTTTCCGAGTACAGCGACGGCAACAAGACCCGTTACCGCATGTCCAAGTCCATCAACGGTCCTTGGATTACCCCCGCTGACGACTCCTTCGACGGCCGCGCGTACTACGCCGCTCGCACCGCATTCGATGGCGAGCGTCGCGTTCTCTTTGGTTGGGTTCCTACGCGTGACGAGGGCGGCGACCCCAGCTCTTACCTATGGGGTGGCACCTTTATGCCCCTCGAGATCGTTCAGCGTGCCGACGGAACGCTCGGCACCAAGCTTCCCGACAGCATGCTTGGCGCCTTTGGCGAGGCTAAGGCAGTCGAGGCCTTTGAGCTTTCGTGCGAGTCGGGCAAGGTTGAGCAGGTGCTCGCCGCGGATGCCGGTTCTACCTATATGCTCGACGCCGACATCGAGCTCGCCGGTGACGCTGCCGGCTTCTCAGTGAAGCTTGCCGAGGACGCCGAGTCCGGTCTTGCCTATGAGTTCCGCGCCAACCTGCGTGAGGGCAAACTCGAGTTTACGGCGGCCCCCCAGTATCCGTGGTTCCAGGTCAACAACATGGGCCTCGAGCGTCCGTTGTTCTTTAAGGGCGAGGGCACTCACCATGTGCGTCTGGTCGTCGACGACGACATCGCGACCATCTTTGTCGATGATGTTGCGCTCAACGCTCGCTTCTGCAACAAGCAGGGCCAGGGTGTGGCGCTTACCGTCACCGACGGTGCGCTCAAGTGCGCAAACGCAACGATCGCGTCTCTGTAGCGGCAACGAACCGTTTTATGATTTAGAAAAGGAATGGAGAGGAACATGGACTACAAGGCAGTGTCCCAGCAAGTCGTCGACAACGTCGGCGGACTGGAGAACATCGAGGGCGCCACGCATTGCGTGACCCGTCTGCGTCTGGTGCTCAAGGATACGAGCAAATACAACAAGGCCGAGCTCGAGAACATCGATGGCGTCAAGGGCGTGCTGTACAACAGCGGCCAGCTCATGATCATCTTCGGTACCGGTACCGTCAACAAGGTTTACGATGAGTTTATGGCTCTGACGGGCGTTAAGGAGATCAGTGCTTCCGAGGTCAAGGGCGCCGAGGCGGACAAGAAGGGCAAGTTCTTCTCGGTCCTCAAGGTATTCTCGGATATCTTTATCCCCATCATTCCTGCCTTCGTCGGCGCTGCAATCATCATCGGCCTTAAGTCGCTGATCGTTGCCAACGGCCTCTTTGGCATGGAAGGCAGTCTCGCCGATCACAGCGAGTTCCTCAAGAACCTCGCAAGCTTCTTTGCCATTATCGCCACCACGTTCGACTACCTGCCTGTCCTGGTTATGTACAGCGCGGTCAAGCGTTTTGGCGGTAACCCGATCCTGGGCATCCTCGTCGGTATCGTCATGGTTCACCCGAGCCTTATGAACCGCAACACGTTCGTTATGGACCCGACGGGTGCTGAGTACTGGAACTTTGGTCCGCTATCCATTCCCATGGTTGCTTTCCAGGGCGGTGTGTTCCCCGCAATCCTGACTGCCTGGTTTATGGCCAAGGTCGAGAAGATTGCCCAGAAGTACATCCCCGAGGTCGTTTCGTTCGTCTTTGTCCCGACCGTTACCCTGATTCTTGCTAACGTTGCCCTGTTCACCGTGTTCGGCCCGCTCGGCAACCTGATCGGTGACGTCCTCGCCGGCGTAATCGATATCCTGTACAACAGGATGGGCGTCTTTGGTGCCTTTGTCTTCGCCACGTTCCTGCAGCCGCTCGTCGTTACCGGTACGCATCAGTTCATCCAGGGTATCGAGGCCAACCTCGTTGCCACGACCGGCTTCAACTACATCCAGGCCATCTGGTCGGTTTCCATCATCGCCCAGGGCGGCGGCGCCATCGGTATGTACCTCATTCACAAGAAGCACTCCAAAGAGCGCAACATCTGCATGTCGTCCTTTATCCCGACGCTGGTCGGAATCTCCGAGCCCGCTATCTTTGCTGCAAACATGCGCTATTCGATCATTCCGTTCATCTGCGCATGCATCGGTGCAGGCTGCGGCGGTGCCTTCGTGAAGTTCTTTGAGGTGCGCGCTATCGGTCAGGGTCTGACCGGTGTGCTTGGCCTGCTCATCGTTACGCCCGAGACGCTCGTGTGGTATGTGGCTGGCAATCTCATCGCCTTCATCGTGCCGATCGTCTTGATCTTTGCCTACAACAAGGCAAAGGGAGTGCCGACCACTGATGAAGAGGGCGCTGGCGCTGGCTTCGATGTCAGCTTCTAGTTGAGCCGTTCAGCGTAATCTGAGGATAAGTCCATTTGAGGAAGGGCGTTCGGCTCGTGTGAGTCGAGCGTCCTTTCCCATAGACGAGAAGGTCAATGGCGATGTTTAATCAAAAAAACAAGGTGATGCGTGCGGACTATGAGCAGTGGCGAGCTGGACAGGATGAGACGGCGGCTCGCATCGCGTCCGACCCCGATAGGCTTTTGTTCCATGTGGAGCCTGAGCTTGGCTGGCTCAACGACCCCAACGGTTTGGTTCAGATTGGTGATACGTATCACATCTATCATCAATACGATCCGTTCGATGCTGCGCATGGCGGTCCAGTGCTTTGGAACCATCTGACGACAAAGGATTTTGTGACGTACGAGAATCACGGCCCCGTGTTGTTCCCCGATTCCGATTTGGATTCGAGTGGAGCGTATTCTGGTTCTGCCTTTGTACGTGATGGCAAGATTCACTACTTCTATACCGGCAACGTCAAGCATTTTGACCGCGATGATTACGACTACGTGTTGACGGGCCGTGAGCAAAACCAGATTCATATGGTTGCCGAGAATCCCGACGAATTGGGCGAGAAGCGCATAGCTGTTGGGCCGGTCGATTACCCCGACGATATCGGTACGCACGTGCGCGACCCCAAGATCCTTGAACACGACGGTATCTACTACATGGTTCTTGGCGCTCGTACGAAAGACGATCGCGGGTGCGTGCTTGTCTATACCTCGCGTGATCTAGAGGACTGGGGCTATGCGACGCGCATTGAGCTGGGCGAGAAGTTTGGCTTTATGTGGGAGTGTCCTGATCTGTTTGAGCTCGATGGCGAGCTTATTCTCGTTTGCTGTCCGCAGGGCGTGCCCGCCGATGGCTGGTGTTACCGCAATCCGCATCAGTGCGTGTGGTTCTCCATCGAGGCCGATTGGGGGGCTCCGAGCTTTAAGATCGTCGGCCAGGGCATGCCTCCGATGGTCGATGCCGGTTTTGATTTCTATGCTCCGCAGTCCTTTGAGGATGCTGCAGGCCGGCGTTTGATGATCGGATGGTCGGGTTGCCCCGATGCGACGGCAGAAAACCCGACGGTGGCGCGCGGGTGGCAGTGCGCGTTGACGGTGCCGCGAGAGCTGAGCATGCGCGGCGGCAAGCTCTGCCAGCAGCCGGCGCACGAGATTGAGAGGATGCGCGGCGGCTGCGTTCGTGCTGTAGGCGGAGAGACCGTCGAGGAGCCGGGACGCCTGTTTGATGTCGTGGTTTCCTGTGAGGGAGCCAAGATGATCGAGCTCGAAATCCGCAAGGGTGTCTATGTGCGTTATGCGGACGGGATGCTTACCCTCGATATGGGTGACGAAGGCTATGGGCGCGACCAGAGGTCGATTGAGCTCAGCGAGCTTCGCGACCTGCGCGTGCTTTCGGACACTACGATGGTCGAGATTTTTGCCAACGGCGGCGAGGCAGCACTTACGAGCCGTACCTATTCGCCGGCGGTTTCGGCGATGGGGTTTCATGCCAAGGGTGCGGCGTCGATGAATTTCTACCGCCTCGCGCATTAACCGTGCGTGGAGCACGATTGGACTTGCTGGGCGGAATGTGTCGCAGTTGCCGCAGCGAACTACCGTTTATCGCGTATAGCGACCGTTTGCGGAGTAAGTAACACTTAGTAATAAACCGTGTAGAATCTCAAGTAAGCACGGAGTTTTCCAGGGAGACGCTGTCCTTTGTTGTGCGCAAGGGGCGGCGTCTCTTTGGCGCTTAGATGCCGTTGTGCAACAGCGCGGCGCGCGTGTCATGTATTGAAAAGCCAATGTCGAGATGGGTCGTGATAAGAATGGGCAAGTATGTAATCGTGGTTGAGTCTGGGTCGGATGTGACGCCGGAGCTCTGCGAGCGCTACGGCATCGTGCGCGTACCCATGCATGTCACGATTGGTGATGAGACCGTCGAGGACGGCTCGATCGATCCGCTCGAGATTTATTCGCGCTGCAACGAGTTTGGTGTGATGCCCAAGACCAGTGGCTGTTCGCCAGCGGATTTTGCGCATGTGTACGACCGCATCCATGCCGAGCAACCCGACGCGACTATTTTGCATCTTGCATATTCCGAGGCCACGACCTGCTCGCATCAATCATCGAAAATCGCCGCCAAGGGTCGCGATTACGTCTACTCCATGGACACGCGCTTTGTCTCGGTAGGCCAGTCGCTCGTTGTCGTCGAGACCGCCAAGTATATTGAGGCTCACCCCGATGCCACCGTCGACGAGATCTTTGCATTTACGAACTCCGTCATGGACCGCGTGCTGTTGGGCTTTGTTCCTACCGACCTTGCCTTCCTTAAGGCGGGCGGTCGCTTGTCCAACGTCGCGTTCCTAGGCGCCCATCTGCTCAAGATTAAGCCCTGCATTGAGGTGACGGGTGGTAAGTTCGTGGCGACCAAGAAGTTTCGCGGTTCTATGCTCAAATGCGCCCGCGCCTTTATTGACCACATGGTTGCCAAGGGCGAGATCGACTACTCGCGCATTGGCTTGGCATATTCGGTAGGTCTTTCCGAGGAGCTGCGCGACGACATGGAAGTCTATGCGCACGACCTGGGCTTTAAGGACATTACCTGGACTCAGGTCGGCGGCGTCATCTCGAGTCATTGCGGCCCGACCGCCTTCGGCGCGGTGCTCACGCTCAAGGCGTAAAGGCCGCAGGCGAGCGTTCTCTAGCCTGACATCTCGACGTAGCCCCAGCCATGGTGATGGGGGATAGATTAAAACGTGCCGTTCTAGTCCGAGACGTTTAAACGCAAACGCATGGGCTAGAATGGCTCTGGCATTTTAATTGGTTGCATCCAAGGAGAGGCAAGGTAGCGCGAATGGCAGAAATGACGCTTGAGGGTGTGGACGCTCGTCCCGAGGACTCTGCGTTTGCCCTTGGCCGCGTGCATTCGATCGAGACGATGGGAACGGTCGACGGACCCGGCATCCGCTTTGTGGTGTTTGTTCAGGGCTGTCCCATGCGCTGCGCGTATTGCCACAATCCCGATACCTGGTCGGTCAACGGCGGCACGATGGTGACCGTCGAGCACCTCATGGATGAGTTCCAGAGTAACCACGAGTTCTATCGCAGCGGCGGAATTACGGTTTCGGGCGGCGAGCCGCTTCTGCAGCCCGAGTTTTTGGCCGACCTGTTCCGTGCAATGCACAACAACCCCGATGGTCGTGTGCATACCTGCTTGGATAGCTGTGGCTACGCCTTCGACCCTCAGCATCCCGAGAGGTTCGATGCCGTGCTCAACGAGACCGACATGGTGCTACTCGATATTAAGCATGCCGACCCGGTCGAGCATAAAAAGCTGACCGGTTGTGATCCCGCACGCATCCTGGCGTTTGGCGATGAGCTTGCACGTCGCAAGATCAAGGTCGTTATCCGTCACGTGGTGGTGCCGGGCATTACCGACACGGTGGAGGAGTGCGAGAAGCTCGGTCGCCTCATCGCTCCATGGCACAACGTGGTGGGCCTGGAAATGCTGCCGTATCACACCATGGGTGTCGTCAAGTACGAGCAACTGGGCATTCCCTATAAGCTCGAGGGCGTGCCCCAGATGGATACCGCGCGCATGCCCGAGCTGCGCAACGCCGTCATGACGGGCATGAAAAAGCGCCGCGCCGAACTCAAAAACGCCATCGGCTAGCGAGCCATTTTCGCTCCCCAAAGGCACTCATTGGGGACAGACTTAAATGAGTGCCCCTGGGCACCAAGTTGATTGCCAAAGAGCCCCGTCAAGTTGCGGTGGAATAGTTCTTGTTTTTCGGCTTATGCCGTTCAAACAGGAACTATTTCACCGCAACTGCGGTTTGGGTAGAGATGTGCAGCAGAATTGGCAAAAATGCATAGAAACGCTTGTGGTTTCTTTAAAGACACCTTAAACGCCACTGAATATCTTTGGAAAGAAATGCCTGCTCGGTATCATGCTGCTCGTATATAAACGGTGGCAGTCAGGAGACCACGTGCGAAACATCGCATCGCGGGACGAGTATGTGCCGCAGCATGGCAGCAGATATAAGACGAAGGGCACGTCTTCGCGTGGCCTTGCCGACGCTCGCATCCGCGTGAGGAAGATTGCCGCCATTGGGATGCTAACGTCGGCGGTTATTATCCTCGGAATTACCGTTAAAACCTATGCGTCGGAGCGAATGGCACACTCAGATGCGTCAACTGTACAGACGCAAAACGAGAAGGTTTCAAAGTCCAAAGCGTCGGCAGATCTCAAGACGAGACTTTCGAAGGCGGACTTCAACGATATCCCTTCGGGTGATACCGTTCGGACCTTCTCGTTGGTGGATAACAAGACTCCTGCCTTGGAGGATGAGAGCCTTGCCTCGCTCCAGGATGCCCTGTGTCGGGCGCAGGAGCTGGGCGACGTGGGTGTAGTGTTCTACGACCTATCGAGCGGTAGGGGCGTGACGTATAACGCCGATGTTGAGGTGTATGGAGCGAGCAGTTATAAGGCGCTGTATGCACTCTATATTTGCGAGATGTTGGTCGAATCGGGGCAGGTGTCGCTCGATTGGCCTTTAGCCATGTATGGTGGTTACAGCATGGGCTGGCAGACAGTGCGCGACCTTATCGAGGCCGCGGTCGTCAACTCGGACAACGATTCGTTTATCGCGTTACGCGCGGCGTTTGACCATGATGGCTATGAGGATTGGATTGCCAATCTGGGTGTTGATGACGAAACGGCACTGAATCCGATGAGTGATTTTCCGACCTACTGCCCGCGCACTTCTGCGAGGTTATGGCGTGAGATGAGCGAGTATCTGAGCATGGATACCGAGACTTCACAGTGGTTGTCGGGCCTTCTGGCATCAACATCGCGCTCGTTTATTCGCGATGGCATTGCGGACGAGCAGGTTTTGGTGCGCAACAAGGCGGGTTGGATCAGCGAGGACGGTTGCTATTCGACATGCGATGCGGGCCTTATCGACATCGATGGCTGTACCTATGTCATGGGTATCATGACATCGATGCCGTGGAGCGACCGCTCGAGTGAGGTTACGGCCGCGATTGCAAAGGCTCTGTTTGATACGCGAGCTGCACTGGCTTAGCGTGTTCGTTTGACGAGGTCAAACAAAATGCTGGTACCATACCGTGGTTGAGAATTTCGAATAGGTTTGGGGAATGGCATGGCTACCATTGCGATTATCGGTGCGCTCGAAAAAGAGATCATGCAGATTAAGGAAGAGCTGAGCGACGTTTGCGAGGCACGGGAGGCAGGCTTGACCGTTGTGAGCGGTGAGCTCGACGGCCTGACAGTTGTCGCCACAACGGCGGGCATGGGCACGGTGAACGCCGCCGCTGCAACACAGCACCTCATTAGCAAGTATGCTC
>USHS01000015.1 GCA_900554585.1 uncultured Collinsella sp. | reverse complement strand
CCTCGGCGGGGTTGTCTAAGATTGTTGTTGAACTTCGGCCTTTGGCTCAAAGAAAAACGGGAGATGCGATCTGCATCCCCCGTTTTTGTTGCACCTACTCTAGGTCAATAAATTTGGTGCTCAGAATCTTGCCGTCCTTGACGAGCATTCTGGCCATGGTGGGGCCTCGAGTGCCTCTTGGATAGCTGGCGCTGCCTGGGTTGAGGACCAAGCAGCGACCCACTTGGGCTTCTTTGATTACGTGGGTGTGGCCGTTGATGGCTACGTCTACGGATCCCACCGGGAGGTCTTCGCGGTAGTGGGCTACGGCGAACTTGAGTCCTTCGTAGGTAAAGAGCGCCAAGCGGTCCACATCGGGACCATAGTCGTGGTAGTAGTCGTTATTGCCCAGCACCGCTCGCACGGGGGCGATGGTGCGCAGATGCTCGTAGTCCATCTCCGACGTAAGGTCGCCGGCATGGATAATCAGATCCGCACCCTTAAGCTCGTCCAAGAGCGCAGGCGAAAGATAGCCGTGGGTGTCCGAGATAATGTCGATACGCTTGGCGCTTGCACTGTTCATGGGATCCCTTCCGCAAAAAGATTTGGTGCATTCATGCAAAAAGCCCCACGGCTCCGCAGACGATTTTGGTCTACAGGGCTGCGGGGCCGGTGTACTAGAGGCTCAGGGCCTTTTTGAGCGGTACGACGCGACGGCGCGAAACCGGTACGCGTTCGTCGACGCCCGTAATGCCCAGCTGGATAGCGCCCGAGGGAACCGTCTCGACGTCGGTGACACACGCCAAGTTGACGATATAGCGGCGGTGAACGCGGAAGAAGCCAAAGTCGCAGAGCTTGGCCTCGAACTGTGCCAGCGAGGTCGTGGACAAAAAGCGGTCATCGACCGTATAAATACAGGAGTAATCGTCCTTGGCCATAATAAAGCGAATGTCGTCCACGGGGATGAGGACCTTGCGGCCGCCCTTTTCCACCGGGATGCGCTCGATGGTCACCTTGCTGTCCGTGACAGGCTTGGCGCGTTGCATAACCTTATCGATCGCTCGATCCAGGCGAGCCTCCTCGACCGGCTTCATCAGATAGTCGACGGCATCCACATCAAACGCCTCGACCGCATGATCGCTGTACGCGGTTACAAATACGATCGCCGGCGGATTCTTGAGCTTATGCAGTGCCTCGGCAAGTTGCAGACCCGAAGCGCCGGGCATCGAAATATCGAGAAACACGACATCGACGCGGCTCTCCATGAGCATCTCGATGGCGGAGCGAACGCTCGACGCTTCTGTGATCGTGCCGATCTTGCCCGTCTGCTCGAGCAAGAAGCGAAGTTCCGAACGGGCCGGGGCCTCGTCATCCACAATCATCGCACGCAGCATAGGGATAAAACCTTTCGTCAACTAACTACGTCGGGCGTCCGCCAACCGGCGTTAAACCCGTAACCAATTATTCTACTCTTGAATGTCGAAGATGCTCTCCGACAAATCGAGATGCAGGAGCACTTTAGTGCCCTTGCCCGGGGCCGATTCGACGCGCGTATAGGAGTGCGGTCCATAAAAGCGATGGATGCGCTCCGAAATATTGTGCATGGCCACACCGGCGCCGCCACCCTGTGGGGAGTTGGCGTCGGGACGGGCAGAGCGCTCGTCAAACAGTCTGGCAGCGGTACCTTCATCCATGCCCACGCCGTTATCGGCGACCGCAATCAAAATAGCATCGTCGCCATCCGTGTGGACCGACACATCGATCCTCAGCGCATCGTCGTCGCCCATACCGTGGCGCACGGCATTCTCGACGATCGGCTGGATTACAAATGCCGGCACCAGCGTGTCCTCGACGTCCTCGGACACATCGAAGGTCGCCAGCACACGATCCTCGCCAAAGCGCGCCTTCTCAAACGTCAGGTAGCGCTTGGTCTGTGCAACCTCGCGCGAAACCGGAATGAGCGATCCCGAGTTGTCGAGCGTGGCGCGGTAAAACGACGAGAACTCGCGCAGCAGCTCGCGGGCGCGTAGCGGGTCGGTACGCGTAAACGACGCGATGGTGTTGAGCGTGTTGAACAGGAAGTGCGGGTTGATCTGCGCCTGCAGGGCACGCACCTCGGCACGGGCCGTGAGCTCCTTTTGCACCTCGAGCTCGTGGATGGCGAGCTGCGTGGACAGGATCTCGGCAAAACCCGAGGCGAGCGCATACTGGGTACGGTCGACAGCACGCGGGGTCTTGTAGTAGAACTTGAGCGTGCCGACGGTGCGGTCGCCCACCTTGATAGGAGCGATGATACCGGCGGGAACATGGTTGTGCGAGCCGTCCGAGCCCACCACGTCCACCACGCGGTTGAACGACTGGACGATACCGTGCTCGATGACGTAGCGCGTGGCAAGTGTGTGGATGGGCGAATCGGGCAGCAGCTTTTCCTCGAACTCGCCCGCGCAGGCCAGCACGTTGCTCTCGTCGGTGATGGCAACCGTCATGGCACGCGTCTCGGGCAAAATGCGCTGGCACACCAGGCGCGCCGACTCCTGCGTCAGACCGCCTTTGATGTCCTCGAGCATGGCAGAGGCCACCGAGAGCGTCTCTTCGGTGTACTGCGAACGCACCGAATCGGGATTGAGCGTCAAATAGATAAAAATGCACAGAAAGATGCACAGCAGTGCGCAGGCGACCACGGTCGCGATCGGCTCGATTCCAGTCGCCAGGGCAAAAATAAAGTACACCAGCACGCAAATGGCGCAGACAACGGCGATCACGCGAAAGATTGATATTGAATTATCGCGCTGGGCGCGGCGGTCGATCATTCAGTCCCCTCCAGGATGCTGGTCAGTTGTGCGTCGCGCCAGAGCCCGTCCATGATCTTGGGCCAGAAACTCTGAAAACGCAGGTAGCTTGCGGCGTTTTGACGCGCGTAGGTCTTGGCCTCGTCAATACCGTGCCGCCAAATGCGCAGGTACCCCTCGTGCTCGCGGGTAAACATGCTGCGAACCATGGCGGTCTTGCGCACACGGTCGTCGAGCTCGCGCGAAATCCACGGGCCCGGATAGGGCATGAGCGACGCGGCCGTGACGGGAACGAGCTCCTGCTGGTGCGCGGCAAATGTCAGCTTGGCACGCTCGTAGTACCAACGGTACACATCCTGCATAAAGCGCGGCGAGCGCTTCTCGGACTCGGGCGGCAGGTGACGAACAACCCACTCGTTGTCAAACCACACGTCGTAGCCAAACATGCGCATGTTAAAGAGGTAATCTAGGTCCTCGCCTCGGGTGATAAACGGGTCAAACGCCACACGGGTAAAGGCGCGGGCATGAAGCGCCACAAGGCCGCCGCACACGTAGTTTGAACGCGAAATACGGGTGCCCGAGAGCGCCTTTTTCATCCAGCGATTAAACTCGATGCGTTTGGTCCACCAACGATGGCAAATGCCCACCTTGTCTGTGGGCGCCAACGGCGATCCGTCTCGATCGTAAAAGTAACCGCTCTTAACCAAAATCGGCAGGCCTTGACGCGTCTGCTGGCCCAGTGCATAGGTCGCGCGCTTCATAAAGTCGGCATCGATAACGGTCTCGTCGTCATCCAAAAAGACAACGGCATCGTGGCCGAGCACCGCAGCGCAGGCAAGCCCCATATTGCGAATGGCGCCGTATCCGCGCAGGCTCACGCACTCGCCCGAGCCCTTGGGAGCAATCTGCGCCACACGGTCGGCGATACGCGATGCCTGGGTGTTGGTGACAACGGTGACCTTGAGCGTGGGATGCGCGTCGACAATCTCGTGCACGCGCAGCGACACATCGGCTGTGGCAGAAACGGGACAGACCACCAAAAGGATGATGCGCGGGATGTCGCGCACCTGCCCAAGCGAGGCCAGACAGCGGTCGAGTTCGGGATTGTCGGCGTTGAGTCGTGTCGAATGGTCATAGGTGCCAGGGGCGTTTGCGCGAGCGTCATCGCCCGCCCAATACGTTGGAATCACGACCGTGGCGTTCATGCCTTACCCTCCCTGCAACACAAAAACGGGACGCCGCCAAACACAGGCGACGCCCCGCGACCTAGCTGACTCCATCATACCCACTTGGGCTAATCATTGTTCGAAAGTCAGAATGTTTATTGCGGATAACCCCAAAAGAGTATCGCGGCGGACGCAATTACCGGCAAGTTCCTATGCGGCCTGCTCTGCCGTCTGAGACATGCGGGACAGACGGACCAGCAGTACAAAGCCCACCACCAGCAGCACGCCGATAGACAGGACGCCCAGCGAGGGGTTGCCGGTCAGCGAGGTAACGACCGACACCAAGAAGGTGCCCATAACACTTGCATAGCGGCCAAAGATATCAAAGAAGCCGTAGTACTCGTTGGACTTTTCCTTGGGAATAATGCGACCGAAGTAGCTACGGCTCAGCGCCTGTACGCCGCCTTGGAACAGGCCGACCAAAATGGCAAGCACCCAAAACTCAAAGGCGGTCTTGAGGAAGAACGCGGCAAAGAGCACGATGCCCATATAGGCGGCGACGGCCACCAAGATCATATTGAGTGTGCCCACGCGACCGGCAAGCTTGCCGTAGATGATGGCGGACGGAAAGGCCACAAACTGCGTAACGAGCAGAGCCAGCACCAGTTGGGTCGAGTCGATGCCCAAAGCCGATCCATAGCTGGTTGCCATGGAAATGACCGTGTGCACGCCGTCGATGTAGAAGAAGAACGCGATCATGTAGACCAGCACGGTCTTGTTGTGGGCGATCTCGTGCATGGTGTGTCCGACCTCGGAGAACACGCCGCCCACGATGTGGCCGATGGTGTCCTCGGGACCACGCTCGCGACCGTACTTTTGCTTATAGGTGCGAATGAGCGGCAGGGTAAAGATGAGCCACCAGGCACCAGTGATGACAAACGACAGACGCGTTGCCAGCATGGTGGGGACACCAAGAGCGGGACCACCCATGATAAGCGCCAGGCAGATGATGAACGGCACAGTGGAACCGATGTAGCCCCAGGCATAGCCCGAGCTGGACACGGCGTCCATGCGCTCGTCGGTGGTAATGTCGGGCAGCATGGCGTCGTAGAACGTCATAGAAGAGTTGAGGCCGATGGTGCACAGCACGTACACGGTCAAAAATGCCATGGCGGACATTGGGATAGCCTGCGCCAGGCAAAGCACCAGGCCGGTCAGGAAAAAGCCCATGAAGAACTTGATCTTATTGCCCGCGTAGTCGGCAAGTGCGCCCAAAATGGGCATGAGCATGGCAATGACCAGCGAGGCGATCGTCTGCGCGTTGCCCCAAGCGACCACCAGGTCTGCCGAGGAAGCACCGGTATTGATGGCGTTAAAGTAGATGGGCACCACCGAGGTATTGAGCAGCACGAGGGCCGAATTGCCCACATCGTACATGACCCAGTTACGCTCGAGCTTGGTGTATTTCATGGACAGGGACCCTTCGTATTCGCCCGATATGCAGCTAGTTCATCGTACCCCAATTGTCCAGAAGCACCGGTAAGGATTCGGCAAAGGGGCACGCACGAGCCCTATTCCTCGCGGTCGAACTCCTCATCGGCTTCCAGCACGCGACCGCTGTAGTTGACGTGACTGGTCACGGCATCCATGTCACCGGTCTCGATAAAACGTGCGACCGTGCACTCGTAATCGACCAGCGCGCGATCAAAGACCTCGGGGAAACTCTCGTTCGAGACCTCGTCGGTAAAGGGATTCTTCCATGTCAGATGGCCCAGGTTACCGGTGCGCTCGGGCAGCTCCGTCGTCACGCGATGGGCAAGGCCGTCGAGCAGCGAGTAGTCGTGCACCAAGCCCTCAACCAGCGAGATCGCGCGCGTCTTTGCGGAGCCGGCCGGCTCAATCGCGCGGTAAAGTCGCTGCATATTGGCAACGGCAGCACCGTACTCCCCCGCCGGAATGTCAATGCCATACACGCGTCCGGCAACATAGCTCATCAGCACGCCGGCCACGCGATTGATGCGATCGGTGGTGACGATCTCGCCCGCCGGCGGGTAATCGTCGACCGTAGCGCCATCGCGTTTAAGCTGCAGCATCAGTACATCCAGGTCGCTCTCGATCACGGCATGGACCTGACTGCTCGAATCCTCAAGCTCTGAATCGGACTCGACAATGCCAAACTGCTGCTCATAGACAAAGGGATGGGCGTTGCGGTCGAGCACGTAATGAGACAGCAGGCCCAGCGCAAAGGCGCGACCCAAGCTGGCGTCGCGCGGCAGCAGATGTGACACGCCGTCGCGCAGGCACGCAAACTGACGAGACATGCGCGACCGATGCATGACCTGCGCCAGCAGCGTGCAGTCGGAAACACGCGGTGTCAGAATGTGAAAGAAAAACGGGTCGGGGCCTTGGTTGCCCAAGATAAAGGCAATGCGCTCTTCATCGGACGTGATGACGCCCTGCGGAAGACGGTCGATGCTTTCCTCGCCAAACAGATGATGGGTGATAAGCGCGGGCATAATGATCCTTTCGATTTCATTCGATGCCACCCATTATGCCCACCGCGCGCCCATGCCAAACCTGCGATGGTAAACGACGGCACGCAGACCGTCTACGCAAGCCCCAAGTGTGCTTTAACCTCGGCGGCACGACGACGGGACACCGGCACCGTCGAGCTCACGCGGTCAAGCCTGAGCTCCATCAACCCCGTGGAGCCAATCTCAACATTGTGCACGTCTTCCAAATTGACCAGATAGCTGCGATGAACGCGAATAAAGCCCTCGGAGACCAAGCGACGCTCGAGCGAAGAGATCGACTCATTGATCAGGTACGTTCCCTCGGCGCAGATGGCATTGCAAAAATCGGCACGCGCCTCAAAGTAGCAAACGTCTGCGGCGGGAATGAACACCTTTTTGCCCCCGCGGTCCACCGTCAGACGCAAAGGCTGGCGCGGAGCGTGGATAACACGACGGACACCCAAGGCTGCCTCGATCTTGTCGAGTGCCTTTGACAGGCGTGCGTCCTCGACCGGCTTGACGACATAATCGACGGCATCGAGGTTATAGGCATCAGCCGCATACTCGGCAAACGCCGTCACAAACACAACCACCGGCGGCGTCTTTAGGTTCTGCAGCGTCTCGGCAAGCTCAATTCCCGAGCGACCGGGCATCGTGATATCCAAAAACAGCACGTCGGGCTTGTTCGACAGGATCGACTCCACGGCCTCGGTGACATTGCCCGCCTCGGCAATCTGGCCCACACGCGTATCCTTTTCCAACAGATAGCGTAGCTCAGCCCTAATGGGAGGTTCGTCATCAACCACCAAGATGTTCCAGCCTTCGGACATATGTGCTTCCCCTCTTTTTCTCTCAATCCAACCGCGTGCTACGCCGTCAACGGCGCGGGCTCATGCGGCTCGCCGTTCAGCTCGACGATGACCTGCGTTCCCACGCCCTCCTGGGACTTCACGCGCATGCCGGAATCTTCTCCGTAAAAGAAATGGATGCGCTGAAGCACGTTGAAGAGCGCCAGGCCGCAACCTCGCTTGACGGAGCCGTCGGCGGTAATGCTCTCGGGCTCCTCCAGGCGATGTTGCTCAAACAGATGCGCGCAGACCTCTTCGCTCATACCGATGCCATCGTCCTCGACGATGATCTCCAAACCGTCATCGGTCTCGAAAGCCCTAACATGAATAGAAAGCGGCTCGGTCTCGCGCTGCGCATGCTTGATGCAGTTTTCGAGCAACGGCTGCAAGATAAACGGCGGCACCATGCAATCGCGCACCTCAAAGTCGATATCGACCGAGACGCGCAGACGGCCGTCGCCATAACGAGCCTGCATAAGATTGATATAGCGAGTGCCCTGTTCCACCTCGTGCTCGAGCGTGGTGAGCGTATCGGAATCAGAAAGCGTCTGACGATAGTAGTTGGAGAAGTCGATCAGCAGCGACCTGGCCTTGTCCGGCTCGGTACGTACGAGTGACACGATGGTGCTGATGGTGTTAAACAGAAAATGAGGATCGACCTGCGATTGCAAGGCGCGCAGCTCCACGCGGGCCGTAAGCTCGTCCTGGCGCTCAAGCTCAAAGCTCGCAAGCTGCGTGGAAATGAGGTCGGCAAAGCCCGAGGCAAGCGCCGTCTGGCGCATATCGATGCTGCTCAGACGGGGATAATACAGCTCGAGCGTGCCCACGCAATGCCCGCGCACGGTAAGCGGCGCGACAATACCGGCGCGCAGGCGCGGAAAGTAGCCACCCGTCTCGGTCGAGGCATCGCGCGAGAACACGCTTTGCTCACCGCTGTTGATCACGTTGAGCGTAGTCCGCAGTACCACCGGGGTGCCCGCGGGGCATTTTGCCGAGTCCTCGCCCCAGCTCGCCAACACCTGCCTGCCGTCGGTAAAGCAGATGGCAGAGGCGATAGTTTCGGACAGGATGATCTTAGAGGCGCCCAGAGCAGCTTCGGGCGTAAGGCCGCGCGACGTGTAGGCGAATATTTTTGATGCGATGGCGAGCGTGCGGTCGGTTGCGCTCGATGTGAGGTCGTCGGGAACGACAAAGACGTACGAGAAGAAGAAGCACAGCATGACCAAGCCGGCAATGACGACAACGGCCGGAACGGGATTGGGATTATCGGTTAGATCCCAGATGAGTAGCAGGATAAGCAGTGGAACGACAATACCGAGCAAGATGGCTTGAACCACATGCTGAGCGGTACGAAAGACCTTGGTAGAGTTGTAGCTCTTGCCCAGAATCAGCCTATTGAGATCCACTGTCATCTCCTTCTTACTGACGCACCCCATAGCAATAAAGAGGGCCGCAAGCGACCCTCTCCATTGCATTATGCAATCAAATACTGTGTTTTACATCCAGCCATCGACAAACGGTATCTTAGGCGCTGTATTTGTTGGCCTCGCCAAAGGTGCCAGCCTCGACGATCCAGCCATCCTTCATGATGACGTCCATGTTGTCGGTGTTGAGCACGTGGATGTCGGCGGCGACGTCACCGTTGACGACCAGCAGGTCGGCGCACTTGCCGGCCTCGATGGAACCGGTCTCGTCCTCGATGTGGCACATCTTGGCACCGTTGAGAGTGGCGCAGGTGATGGTCTCGACCGGGGTGAAGCCGATCTTGTCGACGAATTCGTACATCTCCTCGATGGAGCAGGTGCCGTACGGGGTGACGAAGGAGAAGGAGTCGGAGCCGATCGTCATGACGACGCCGCGCTTCTTGGCCTCGCGCAGGCAGTCGTAGTTGCGCTGCAGCTCCTTCTCGACCAGGGTGCCCTCGTACTTGTCGTGCAGCTCGGGGACGTAGACGGGCGGATAGGTGGCGTACCAGGTGGGCAGGAAGGCGATCGTCGGGGTGAAGAAGGTGCCCTGCTCGGCCATGAGGTCCATAGTGCGCTCATCGATATCGAAGCCGTGAATCAGCTGCTCGCAGCCAAAGCGAACGGAATCGTAGGCAGCGGCGTGGTTGTTGTAGCAGTGGCTCCACACGGGGATGCCGACCATCTTGGCCTCTTCGACCACGGCCTGGATCTCCTCGGAGCAGTAGTGCTGGTCGCGACCGGAGTCCCAGCGCCAGATGCCGCCACCGGTAGCCCAGATCTTGATGGCATCGGGGTTCTCGCGCAGGCGACGACGGACGGCCTTGCGCAAATCCCAAGGACCGTCGACCTGGTCGCCCCAGGGATGGGATTCCTTGTTGAGCTCCTGGGTGCAGTGGTGGGAGTCACCGTGGCCGGCAACGCGGCAGAAGCCGAGGCCGGTGGCCAGAACGCGCGGGCCCTTGAAGACGCCCTTGTCGATGCAGTCACGGATCTGGATACCAAAGCGACCGATCTCGCAGACGGTGGTGAGGCCGTGAGTGAGGCAGTCGTAGGCCTGCTTGACGGCGACGGCCTGCTTCTCGAGGAGCGGCTGCATGACCCAATCGGTGTCATCGTCGGTCAGGTTGCCCGAGAAGTGCAGGTGGGTGTCGATCAGGCCGGGAAGGACGGTCTTGCCGGCGGCATCGATAACCTCAACGCCCTCGGGAAGGTCCTGCATAGTGCCGGCATACTCGATCTTGCCGTTGTCGTCGACGAGAACGAGGGAGTTCTCGACCGGCTCGGCGCCGGTACCGTCGATGAGCTTGCCGCCAACGATTGCATACTTAGTGGACATGGTTCCTCCTTATGGATCCATATATGTGGGCGAGGCCGTGTTGGGTCGCGGCCTCACAAAGCTACCCAAGTGATACCGGGTTCGGTGCGCGGGAGAGAGGGTCCCACGCACCCGATCCGCCCCGGCTCGGCGTTACTTTTTGCGGGAATTGGTGAAAGCCATGAGGGCCAGGCCAATAGCCAACCAGCCAATCACGATGCTCCACTCCACCATGTTGAGGGAGGCGGGAGAGAACGGGATCACGAGCAGGCCGATGATGATGGCGCAGGCAGCGATAGCGAGGCCGATGCCAAACTTGCCGCCGGGCACCTCGTAGGGACGAGGCAGGTCGGGCTCGGTGAAGCGCATGCGCAGGCAGGCGAGGGCGACCATGCCGCAGGAGAAGATGAAGGCGAGAGCCGACACGTTGGTCAGAGGGATGAGCATGTTCTTGCCCAGGAACGGACCGATGACGGTGATGACGCCCAGAACGACGCAGGCGAGCTTGGGAGCGCCTGACTTGGGATCGACCTCGGCGAATTTCTCGGGCAGCTGGCCCTTGCGGCCCATGGCGAGCATGATGCGGCTCGTGGCACCGTAGAAGGAGTTCATCGGGCCCATGGGTCCAAGCGTGGCGATGACGAGCATGGCCAGGTACAGGAGCATGTTGATGCTCTTGAGGCAGGCAAGCGCGGGAACCGGACTCTTAACAAACTCATGCCAGTCGAGGATGGTGCCGAACGAGTAGATGCAGACCATGTAGAAACCGCCAGCGGCCAGCAGGGCCAGGGAGATGATCTTGCCGAACTTGTTCCAGTTGAGGCCCTCGGCTGCTTCCTCAGCCTGCTGAGGAATGGTGTCGAAACCGGCGTAGAAGAACGGGGTCAGAACCAGGACCGACACGATGCCGGCGAACAGGCTGGTGCTCTCGGTAGCGGCCTTGCCGCCGCCAGCACCGGCGACCTGGGAGAACACGGGCATGGCGTTGTCCGGCGAGCCGGTGAACAGCGAGACGCCCATGGCGAGCAGCATGCCGCAGAGCAGGGCCTTGGTCAGGAAGGCCTGGAGCTTGGCGGCCGAGCTGGCGCCGCGGAAGTTGAGGAAGATGACGTAGACTGCAAAGCCGAGCGCGATCAGCGTCGGGAACAGGTAAACGTCGGCGCCCAGGATGGTGTAGAGCTTGACGGCGCGCAGCCACTCAAGACCGGGCAGGCTGCCGAACATCTCGGACACGAGGGTCGAGATGGCGATGGCCTCCCACGGGCACAGGATACCGTTGCCCAGAGCCAAAAGCCATCCGGTGATGTAGCTCAGCGTACGGCCAAAGCTACGATCGACATACTCGACGATGCCGCCCGAGATGGGGATAGCAGCCGTGAGCTCACCGAAAACAGCTCCGACGGGCACGAGGAAGATTGCACCCAAGAGGAATGCGATCATAGCGGGAACGGGACCGCCGCCCACGACCATCCAGTCGCCGACCTGCAGAACCCAACCGGTACCGATAATGGCACCGAAACCGATGGTGAAGAAGTTCCAGAGCGAAAGCGTTTTCTTCATGCCGCCGTTATCCTCGACTGCAACCTCTGCGTTCGTATCCGCCATTGTTCCCCTCCTTTCCTTGCTTGACGCCCCCTTGGCGTCACCCCTGCGCGGTCTGTCTGACCGCGCGCTTTTATTTCGTGGCCTTACGATACGGCCTTGGAGCCGCGCTGCCGTCTATAGCTCGACCGAAGGCAAAACCGCGTAACGAACGGCGCTGTTTTTGGGACGAACGGCTGGGGACGCCATTCGTCTTGGACGCTTTCATCTTGTCTGTTTTTGAATACCTGTTGCCGTGACGCTTGGCGCGCGGCGCGGCAACGTTCATACCATTTGTCAGGCTTTTGGCGCACATACCCATGCGTCGTACATCTTTTTATGTAGGATAGACAAGTTACACACGAGGCAAGGTGGTTCGAATGGCATACGGATACAGCGACGACGATCGGCGGCCACAAAGCGTGTGCCTTGCCGGCCGTACCACGCCAACGCCCAGAAGCACCTCCGGCAACGACAGCCCGCAACGGCCACAAGAGCGGCCCGGGGCTTCTTCGCGGCAACAAAGCCGCACCGTGCAGCAGCCAGGCCGCGCGAGCACGAGCGCGCGCCAACGCCAGACCGACTCATCGCAGCCACGCCGCTACGATCATCGCAAGACCGACTACTACGTTAAGCGCTCCTTTTCGAGACCCCAACGCGGTCGCGACAGCTCGACCTCTCGCCCTGCGCCACATGCCGAAAGCCATGGACTGCCAGTCCGCCGCCTTCGCCTTGCGCTTTGTTCCATTGCCGCCTGCCTGGTCTTTTTATTCTTAGGGTCCTGCATCTCTCACGGCTCAGCCGGTCTTGAACCGACCGCCGAGGATAAGCTGCTCAAGGCCCCGGTCGCTCCCGGCTATTCGTTTGCGTTCTCGACCCCGCGGTCGCAATGGCAGGCCGGCGCCATGCCTCATATCTACCAGATCGATCCCGCATGGTCGGAGCTCCCCTACGCCGGCGGCACCATTCGCGAAAATGCCTGCGGCCCCACCTGCCTTACCATGGTCTACATATTTAAGACCGGCCGCACCGATAAGACGCCAGTCGATATGTGCGCACTGGCCGAAGCTGGCAATTACGCCCCTACCGGCGCCACCGAATGGTCGTTTATGACAAGCGGCGCGTGGCAGCTGGGACTCAACGGGACACAGCTCTATAACGATCGCGACTCGATGACCCAGGCGCTTCGCTCGGGTGCGCCCATCATCGCCGCAGTGCGCCCCGGCACGTTTACCAACGTGGGTCACTACATCGTGCTCTACGGTATCGACGATGCCAACCAAATTGGCGTCTACGACCCCAACTCGGCCAGCCGCAGCGCCCGCCGCTGGGGCGTCGTAGAGGTCCTCAACGAAGTCGAAGCCATGTGGGCCCTGTCTCTTATACACATCTCCGAGCCCACGAGACTCCTGAGCATCTCGTAT
>USHS01000014.1 GCA_900554585.1 uncultured Collinsella sp. | reverse complement strand
GCATGGACCACCACGAAGGGGACAGGCACCCTTGTGGTGGTTTTAGCGTCGACTGCCTTCAAAAAACGTCGCCCCAATAAAAACCACCACAAGGGTGCCTGTCCCTTTTGTGGTGGTTTTGCTGCTAGATGGCAGGTAGGATGTCGGTCAGGTTGTCGATGACGACGTCGGCGGCGGACTGGTCCAGGTTGACGCCTTCGTGCGGACGCAGCGCCAGGACGCGGGCGCCGGAGCGCTTGCCGGCCTCGATGCCCAAAGGCGAGTCCTCGATAACCAGGCACTCGGCAGGCTCCACCCCCAGCGCCTCCATGGCTCGCAGGTAGATCTCGGGGTCGGGCTTAAACGCACTGCACTCGTGACCGCTGATGGTGTAGTCCAGCACATCGGCAATACCGGCGATATCCACTAGCTCGTCGATCAGCTCGCGATAGGACGAGCTTGCGATGGCACACTTCACGCCGCGCTCGTGCAGCTCACGCATCACCGGCTCCGTCTGCTCGTTGAGAAGCTCGGCATACGGAACGGGGTGGTCCGGGCTGTAGACCTGTTTGTACTCCACGCGCAGGCGCTCGCGCAGCTCAACATCGTCGGGCACCAGCGCCTTCCAGATGGCGGGCTCGTTAGACCCCGAAAGATCGGGGATCTCGTCAAAGTGGAAGCCCTTCTCTTCCATAAATGCCACGCGGCGACGGTTGTAGAACCACTCGGTATCGACCAGCACGCCGTCCATGTCAAACAGCACCGCCTTGATCATACGCATCTCCTCCCACCTGCCAAAAAGGGACAGGCTTATTTTGGTAGGTTTTATCTGGGGTTTTGCAGCGCAACGGGCATGCCCTCCCCAAAGCAAAAAGGGGACAGGGCGCAAACCCCATCCCCTCTCAATCAACCAGTAAGGTCTACCTACTTGCGATTAGTAGGAAAGCTTCCACATGTAGCGACGCATGGTCAGCGGGTGCTGACGGGCCTCGGCGATCTGGTTGCCGTACTCGCGCATAACGGCGAGGTGCAGCAGCGGGTTGAAGTAGGTGAGGACGCTTGCCGGCACGGCGTCGGCCAGGCCGTAGTCCTTGGAGTCGATCAGAGCGACCTTGGCACCCATACGCTGCAGGAAGGTGAGGGCGCGAGCGTCCATCGGACGGGTAGCACCGTCGGACATGAGGAAGACGTAGGGCTTACCCTCGGTGGAAACCTCGAACGGGCCGTGGAAGTACTCGCCGGTGTTGTAGGAGGCGGCATCGATCCACTGCATCTCGGTGAACAGGAAGGCGGCGTTAGAGTAAGCCATCTTCTCGGAGGCACCGGAGGCCATGAAGTAAATCATCTTGTCGTCCTTGAAGTCCTGAGCGAACTGCTTGGCCAGGCCCTTGGCGGACTGAGCAGCGTTCTCGATCAGCTCGAAGATGTTGTTGAGGCCGGTGATCATGTCCTCGTAGTGATCATAGCCCTCGGTCTGCTGAAGGATCTCGAGAGCAAGAGCGATGGCGTAAGCGGGCTTCTCGGCCTTGGCAGCATAGTTGGCATGGAAGCCGTGAACGATGACGTGGTCGGCGTCGACGGTCAGAGCGGAGCCAGCCTTGTTGGTGAGGGAGACGACCGGGCAGTTGTGCTTCTTGGCGGTCTTGTTGGCCTCGACGGTCTCGGGGGTGGAGCCACCGAGGGAGCAGGTGATCACGAAGGTGTGCTCGTTGACCCAAGAAGGCGTGTCGTAGTTGAACTCGTTAGCGGTGAAGATCTGAACGTTCAGCTTGTCCGTGTTGTTGGCCAGGAAGTACTTGGCGGGGTACAGGTCGGACATGGAAGCACCGCAGCCGACGAAGGCGACGCTGTGGATCTCGTGGTTGGACAGGACGTCAGCGACGATCTGCTTAGGGAGGTTAAGGTCGATCTCGTACATCTGACACATTCCTTTCGATTTTTGCGGCGCCACATTGCCGGGCGCTCGCAGGGTTACCGTGATTTGGACCGAGTCGCCGGCCCGTTGAGGAAGTGTCAAAGGAACTGTCCCTTTGACACATTTAGGGATGGAAGCCTGCCTGGGGTATGGGATGCCAGGCAGGCCCCCGGGGGAAAGCGATTAGGCGCTTGGTCGCGACTAGGCCAGGATGCCGGCCGCGGAGAGGGCGATGCCGCCCACGATGGCGATCACGAGAAGCCAACCGGTGTTGACGTTCTTCTTGATGAGCCAGTACATAAGGCCAGTGAGGCCAAGGGAAATCATCTGGGGCATCATGCCGTCCAGGATGTCCTGGATCACGACGGTGCCCTCAGCGAACTGCAGCGGGGTGGTGGCGCCGATCAGCGTAGCGATCATGCCGCCCACGGACATAAGACCCACGATGCCGCAGACATACATGAGCTTCTCCATGAGGTCGCCGCCCTGAAGCTTGCTCAGGTACTCGTGGCCGCCCTGATAGCCCATCTTGGCTGCGAACCAAGTGATCAGCACAGAGGGGACGATGGAGATGAGCATGGCCAGGATCGGGCCCATGATGGAGCCCTGCTGAGCCAGCTGAACGCCCAGGCCAAAGGCGATAACGCGGATGGTGCCCTGGAAGAAGGAGTCACCGATGCCGGAAAGCGGACCCATGAGGGAGGTCTTGACCGCGTTGATCGAATCGGGATCGAAGTTCTCGGGATCCTTGGCGTACTCCTCCTCCATGGAGGCGGCGAGGCCCAGGATGAAAGCGCTCGTCTGCGGGGTGCAGTTGTAGAACGCCATGTGACGGTGGTAAGCCTCTTTCTTAGCAGCGAGCTGCTTGGGGTCGGACTCATCCGGATAGAGGCGGTCGAGCGTGGGAACCATGCCGTAGAGGAAGCCCATGTTCATCTGACGCTCGTAGTTCCAAGAGGCCTGGATGGCCCAGGAGCGCCAGAAGAACTGGCTGACCTTCTTGTTCAGGGACACGTCCTTGGTTGCGGTTGCCATAGTGTGTTCCTCCTTAGTCTTCGTCGTCTTCGAGCGGATCGTAGTCGGAATCGACGCCGGCAGCAGCATGGGAACCGTTGAACTTGAAGCCCATGAAGACGACAGCCAGGCACACACCGATCAGAGCGACCGCGATGACGGACAGGTTGAGGTAAGCGGCGAGCAGGAAACCGATGAACAGGAACGGAGTCATACCCTTCTTGATCATCATGGTGAGCAGCAGGGCCAAGCCGTAGGCGGTCATGATCTTGGTCGAAACGTTAAGACCAGTGGACAGCCACTCGGGAACCATGTTGACGATGGCCTGAACCAGGTCGGTGCCAACAAAGACGGCGAGGAAGATCGGCAGGAAGTACATGACGGCGTACAGACCGGAGCCGGCGCAGATGTGCATACGGTAGGCGGTCTTGAACTTTCCGTTATCGATCGCGCTATCTGCCACATGGGTGAGGGCAGCGATGATGGAGCGGAACACGATGCCGAGGAGCTGACCCAGGACGGCGACCGGGATGGCGATCGTCATGGCGGTCTCGGCAGAAGCATCGGTCAGGCACGCAAAGGCAGCGGCCACGATGCCGCCCAGGACCATATCGGGCGGAACGGCGGCGCCGACCTGCACCAGGCCCATGGACACGAGCTCGACGGCGGCACCGACGGCAAGGCCGGTGGGCACATCGCCCAGCAGCAGACCGACGAGCGTAGCGCCAACGAGGGGCTGCTCGAAGTTAAGACGACCGAGCAGGCGGGAGTCCCACATGCAGAACACGCCGACGAGGCCGACGAGCACCGCACTGATGAACGTATTCATACCCTTCTCCTTTCAGTCAGGCAAAAGCCTGGTTGATTACAGCTTGGCGTCGATGTCGACGCTCTGATACGTAGGGGTCTGCTGGACGTAGAGCTTAATGCCCATGTCGAGCAGCTGGTTGACGTCGGCCTTCTGGGTGGCGTCGAGGAAGACGGAGCTGTCCTTGCCGCCGACCTGATCGGCACCGTCGTGGTTGGCGGTGGCGCCCAGGTTGATGGCGTCGAGCTTGTAGCCCTGGCAGAACTGCAGCATCTCGGCAGTGTTGCCAAAGACGAACATGACGCGCTCGCCGAGGGTGTTGAGCTTGTCCATCTTGGCGAGGGCACGCTCGACGGTGAAGACGTTCAGGCGCACGCCCTGAGGCTTGGCCAGCTTAAGAGCGCCCTTCTTGATGTCATCGTTGGCGGCAGCGTTGTCGACGACGATGATGCGCTCGGCCTGAACCTTGGTGGTCCAGGTAAAGACAACCTGGCCGTGCAGCAGACGGTAGTCAAGACGTGCGAGGACGATCTTGGCGGGACCGGAGCTGTGACGGGACGCCTTAGCCTTCTTGGCGGGAGCCGCGGCGGCCTCGACCGGTGCGTTGGGGTTGATCAGACCGGCGCGGGCCTCGTTGATGAGGGCTGCGAGCTCGGCGCCCTTGACGGGAACGGGGCTCATAGCGAGCGTCAGTGCCAGCGGAATGTTGAAACCGCTGACAACCGTGAACTTCGTGCCGTTCTTGGAAAGCTCGACCATGCTGTTGTTGACCGAGCTGCCGAGCATATCGGTCAGCACATAGACGGTGTCGTCCGCGTTGAACGTGGCGATCATGGCGTCCACCTTATTGGTGATGGGCTCCTTGTCGTCACGAGCAAGCGACACGACGTGGACGTTCGACACGTCGCCGAGAACCATCTCGAGCGTGTCTTTGGCGCCTGCGGCCAGGCCGCCATGAGATGCGAGAATGATCTGATTCATCTTGCCTCCTCCTTTTCGTTATGGTCATTATAACGTCTTATACGTTGCTTATATTGATAATTAGTATAAAGACCGTTCGCGGGTGAAAATCGACCGTTGACGGGTTTAACGCAATCGAAACGTTGGCGCAGGGTAGGTCGGCGCTGTCTTGGCGACGCTCGATCAGACGCCTCGCCAATCCCCTATCGCACGAAGTACCAGGGGCTTTCCTGCACGGTGGGCTCCAGCGCGATGCCAGTGCGTTCCTTAAACAGATCCATGTCCTGCGATTTCTCCGTCCACCACGCGTTGGGCTTAAAGGTCATGCTCTCAACGACATGACCGACAAACACGCTGTTGCGCAGCTTGGAGAAGTCGGTATTCATGATCAGGATGGACGCGAGCACCAGCACAATGCCCAGGACTTTGATCGCGCCGGCGGGCTCGGCATAGACACCAATGCCCACCAGTACGGTGACGACCGTCTCGAAAGACATTACGACGGGAACTTTCGATGTCTCGAGCCCCATGGACAGACCCTGCATATATAAGATGTAAGCCACGGCTGTGGGGATGAGCCCAAAGCCAAGGAACAGCAGCAGCAGCTGTGGCGACATCGCCGCGGCGACATCCGGCCATGGAGCCGCGATAGCTGCCATAACCGCACCGCCAAAAACAAAGCCCCAAAACGTGACAGCCAGCGGGTGGACCGTCTTGGTTGCTATCCGGCTAAACACCGCGAGCGACGCCCCACAAAGGCCTGCAATCACGCCCGACGTGACGCCCCAAACCGAAAAATGGAAACCGGAAAGGTCGCCATTGGTCACTGCAAGTACACAGCCAACGATGTTAAAGACAATGGCAACGAGCTTGTTGGGGGTCACGTCCTCGCGATAAAGCACGCGGCCGAGCATGACGCCAAACACCGGCGAGGTGTAGAGCAGCACCGAGGCCGTGGACATGCCCACCTCGCCCATGCACTCGTAATAACAGGTGTTGGCGGCGGCCAAACCGACGATACCGACAAGCGCGCAGGGAACAAGCTCTTTAGGGCTTGCCTTGAACAGGGCCAGCGGACCCTGAGCCACGGTAGACCCCTCACCCGGACGGCAGCCCATAAACATCAGGACCGGCGCCAAGATAAGCGCTCCGACCAACAAGCGAAAGGCAGCCATGCTCTGGGACGAAACGCCCATGGCCGAGATGCCGTTTACAAAGATTCCGATGCTGCCCCACATAAGCGCGGCGATCAGCACCAGTACATAGCCCAGATTGCTTTTCTTCAACGCAGCCTCCTCGGTATTGTTTCCAATATGTTTCACACTACGTTATAGTCGTTATATACATTTTTCAAGACACAAATCGGTGAGCGGAAAATCTGTTTCCCCACATACTCATTGGGTAGTCATTGGGGACGTTCTTAAATGACTAGTCGTTGGTTGAGCATAAGTCAGCGAGCGGGTCGCATTTGAGGCAAGGTGGTGTGAAACGAAAGGGCGCTGACCTTCTGGTCGCGCCCTTGAAGTTGAACGCCAGATTGTCCAAATGCGGCCCGCGCAGCGTCGAGCCGTTACGCCGTTCGGTAGAACGGCGTAACTAATACTCAAGCTTCCACATGTAGCGGCGCGTCATGTAGTCCTTGTGGGTGACGGCAGAGAGCGCGCGCATGTACACGTTGTTGAGAATCGGGGCAAAGATCAGGTGGTTGAAGTATTCGCTCACGCTGTCCTTGATGTCATTGAGGCCGAGCTCCTTGGCGTCGAGCTGATAGACACGCTCGCCACCGTACTGGTTGACGAAGCGGATGCCGCGCTCGTCGTTGCAGCGGCTACGGCCGACGCTGATGAGCTGGAACAGCGAGGTGCGCTTGTCCAGGATCTCGAAAGGACCGTGGAAGAAGTCGCAGGTGTTGATGGTGCAGGAGTCGATCTGCAGCATCTCCTGCACGTTGCAGATGCTAAAGACGTAGGCGGCACCAAAGAGCGGACCTTGAGCCATCACGTTGATGCAGGGCTTGTCGGCGTTCTGCTCGGCCCACTTGGCAGCAAGCGGACGGGTATACTCGACGGCCTTGCGATAGATGGGATCGATCAGGTCGAAGGCGGCCATGGCGGTCTCGTACTCGGCATAACCCTCGGTCTGCTGCGTGAGCTCCATGGCGATCATGGTCACGACGGCGGAGTTGGTACGGCCCATGCAGGACTCGTCGACGGCCAGGCTGTCATACTGGATCTTGTAGTCGCAGACCTCGGTGAGGCCGGACTCGTCGACATAGATAGCGATGGTGCTGGCACCGTGATCCTTGGCGACCTGGGCGGCGACGATGGTCTCCTTGGTGCCGCGCATGGACACGACGACGGCCAGGGTGTTCTCGTTAACGTAGGCAGGGGTTGCGTGCACGAACTCGTTGCTGGTATAGCTGGAGCTCACGACCTGCGTGGCCTCGTGCTCCATAAAGTACTGGGCAGGATAGTTGCCGCCGTTGGATCCGCCGGCGCCAATCCACACGACGCGCTTGATGCCGCCCTTGTCTGCCTTGTCAGCCAAAACCTGGGAGACGACGTCCTTAACCTGTTCCTGAGTAGTCATCGTGCATCAGCCTTTCTTCTCGTTTGATGCTCATCACAGGCATACAAGTTACATACATGTTTTGGTTATGTCGACTAGTTGTATGCTATATTTGTCTTAGATAATTTGCTGGCATGATTCTCGGTAATCAGTTACCAGCGGTTTTGTTGTCATGTTGGATACATGCTTGGTTCGGTAAGCATACAAGTTAGGTACAGGTTGGTCGCATGAGCACTTCGCCGAAAAAGAACTTGGCCCAATATGAGTGCTTGGCTGGCACGCTGCGCGACCGCATCGCCGCCGGCACCTACGCGCGCGGAGACAAGCTGCCGTCCGAGATGGAACTCATGGACGAATCGGGGCTGTCGCGCAGCACCGTACGCCATGCCCTTAAGGTGCTCGTTGATGAGGGTCTGGTTCGAACCGAGCGCGGGCGCGGCGCCTTTGTGGCCGACACGCCGGCGCTCCACGAGAACAACCTGGTGTTTTCGAGCTATACGGCGCAGGTCCAGGGTCAGGGCATGAAGCCCACCACGCGCACGGTGGACTCGGGCTTTACCAAGGCGGGCGGCAGCATAGCCAAGTTCTTTGATGCCGCCGTGGGCAGCAAGCTCGTCAAACTTGTCCGTCTGCGTTATCTGGACGATGCGCCACTGTGCCTGGAGACCACCTATCTACCACCGAGCTTTGAAGCACTCATCGACCGCGATATCAACGGTTCGCTCTACGCCACGCTGCGCCAGGAATTCCATCGCGCGCCGGCACAGGGACATAAGACCTTTGAGGTGTGCTATGCCTCGCAAAACGAGGCGTTTTTGCTCAACGTTGAGCGTGGGCAGGCGCTGATCCTGATCACCGACTACGTCTACGACACCGACGGCCGCCCGCTCCATGTCTCCAAGCGCATCCAACGCACCGACCGCGCCAAATACACCGAGCCCATCGGCTAACCTGCCAAAACCACCACAAAGGGGACAGGCACCTTCGTGGTGGTTTTAGGCGAGGAGATCGGGGAACCAGGTTGGCTTAGGCTGGTTGGGCGTGCGCTCGGCAAGGACCAGCTCCATCCAGCACATGTCGTACCAGCGGCCGAACTTTTGCGCGCAGCGGTCGAAGGCACCCACAAGGCGATACCCCATATGGGCATGGAAGTCCTGGCTGTTATGCGTCAGGTACTCGTCGTCCTCGTCGTGCGGCACGGCAATGAGCGCACACATGTTGGTCACGCCCATCGCGGTCACGCACTGTTTGAGCGCCTCGTGCAGCTTGCGGCCCAGTCCGCCATGGCGCACATCGCGTGCCAGGTAGATCGACGTCTCGACCGACCAGTCGTAGGCCTCGCGGCTATTGAGCGCGCTCACATAGGCATAGCCCACCGGGCGGCCATCGAGCTCCATCACCAGGTACGGATAGCGCTCAAGTGTCTTGGCGATGCGCCCAGCAAACTCCTCAACGCTCGGCACCTTGTATTCGCAGGTGATTGCCGTCTCGAGCACGTACGGCTCGTAGATGGCAAGCAAGGCCGGCGCGTCATCGGGCGTCGCCAGACGAATCGTCGGCTCGGACATCTCGGATTTCTCGGGCATACAGCCCCTCCCCCTCAAAAGCAAGGGCCGCCCTGCGCCAAACCAAGGCGCAAGGCGGCCCCTCGTCATCGCATTAACCTACAGGACTGCCGCCAGCGCGTCGATGTCCTCCTGCGTCGTGGCCCAGCTGGTGCAAAAGCGCACCACGGTGTGGGTCTCGTCGTACTTTTCCCAGTACTCGATCGCCGCATGCTCGCGAATGCGCGCCATGTCCTCGTTAGGCAGAATCACGAACTGCTGGTTGGTCGGCGTCTCCAAGAAGAACTGGTAGCCGCGCTCGTGCAGCACGCGACGCAGCGCCTTCGCGGTCTCAATCGCCTGGCGGCCAATCTCAAAATACAGGCCATCGGTAAAGAGCGCCTCAAACTGCACGCCCGTCAGGCGGCCCTTGGCCAGCAGCGCACCGTGCTGCTTAATGCGCGGAATGGGATGCGCCGGAGCATGCATACCGCAGAACACCACAGCCTCACCGCAAAGCGCGCCGCACTTGGTGCCGCCGATATAGAAGACATCGCACAGCTGCGCCAGCTCGGGCAGGGTGATGTCGCACTCATCGGCCGCCAGCGCGTAGGCCATCCACAAACAGCGGAATCTCACGCTTCTGGCACACCGCGTGAATCGCCGCGAGCTCGGCCTTGGAATACAGCGTGCCATACTCAGTCGACAGGCTCACGTACACGGCACCCGGGAACACCGTGTGCTCGTAGCTCTCGTTTTCGTAGAACACCTGGATATAGTTCTCGAGATCCTCGGCATGCATCTTGCCCTCGTAGCCGGGGATGGTGAGCACCTTGTGGCCGCCAAACTCGATGGCGCCCGCCTCGTGACAGGCGACATGGCCAGTCTCGGCAGCAACAACGCCCTCGTAGGGCGCAAGCAGCATGTCGATCACCGTCGCGTTGGCCTGCGTGCCGCCCACCAGAAAAAACACGTCGGCATCGGGGGCCTGACAGGCCTCGCGGATAAGCTGCTTGGCACGCTCGGTGTGTGCATCGGTACCGTAGCCGGGCTGCGGCTCCATGTTGGTGTCGACGAGTGCCTGCAGCACTGCCGGATGTGCGCCGTGGGAATAGTCGTTGTTAAATGCGAGCATGGCAATCCTCTCTTACCGGATATCGGCCAGATGATTCAAACGGAGCTATTGTACGCCGTTGGGATAGGCAATACGCGCGGCAAGGCACTCAAGCGCCAGCACCAGGGCAAAGCCGCAGCTCACGTCACTCAAAAAGTGCGCCCCAATCACGATACGGCCAAAGGCGACGAGCGCCGCGACCACAGCCGCCGTCCAAAAGACCACGCGGCGGCGCGACGGCTTTTCCTTAAAGGCCGCTGCGGGAAGCCCGGCGAGCATAAGGCCGATCGCCGCGTGCGCCGTGTGTCCGCTCGCAAACGACTTAAAGCCGTCCTTGATCACGCCGGCCGCAATATAGCTCCACTTGTCGGGGTTGCCGATCACCCACCACGGCTGAAAACTGAGCCCCGGCGTGACCTCGATCACGCGCATGCGCGGGCGTGACCACAGCGGCTTGACGATCACGTTGAGGATAATGGCCTGGGCAACCCAAACGGCGAGCACCATCAGCGCCCAACGCGTGAGCTCGTCGGGCGAGGTTTTGCGCGTAAGGCGATAGACGATAAGGTTGGCGGCGATCACCAACACAAACGTCAGCACCAACTGAACAGCGATGAGTTTGCCGCCAACCTTCAGGGACGAGACGACCTCGTAGCCGGCCAGGCCTACATTGACGAGGATGCCGAGCACGGCGAGCCATTTGCTCGCCCTGGAATCGGGGCGCACCGCGCGCACGAGCATAACGCCCGCGATGCTCGCCGTCAGCTCAAACGGCAGCTCGCCGGCGGCCTCGATAAAGCGGCCGTACATGCTGCCGACGCTGAACAGCGCACTCGAAATCTGATAATCGAAAAACGTGCCGATGAGCAGGCAGAGAGCTAGGATGGCCGCGACGATGGCGGCATCTTTCTTGTAAATGTACCCGAACATGGCTTCCTTTCGGTCGGGCGGAGGGCCAACCAGCGACGTGGCGGAACATTGTCCCGCCACGCCCCTTACTTGTTAATCGTCGTCGCTGGCCCCTAATTGTTGCAGCAACATAAGCGCGGCTGCCACGGGGCCGGTGCCGTCGTTAGCGTCGAGGCCGCGGCCCAGTCCGCTGCCCGCGCCGGCGCCCGCCTTGTAGGGCACCGACAGCTTGCGGCTCTTGGGAAAGTTCACCGCACCATAGCGGGTCTTAAGCTCAAAGGCCACCTTCTTGGGCACGTCGACGCCCAAAAAGGTGATGCGGCCGCCACTGAGCGTGACGCTCTCGAGCCCCAGGCGCTCGCCGCGAATGCGGATTCGTGCGCGATTGAACAGGTTGAGTCCTGCCAACGGCAGCTCGCCATGCGCGGCCTCGGTCTCTTCCTGCACCTCGTCGATGCTCTCCAGGTCCTCGGCCGCCGCGAGCTTACGGTATACGAGCACGCGCTGGTCCACCGCCGGCAGGTACTCCTCGGACAAGAAATAGTCGGCCGGCAGGTTAATGCCCACGCTCGCCGCCTCCACGCCGGCGTCGTCATCGCCGCGCGCCTCGGCCACGGCCTGGCCCAGCATCTGCGTAAACAGGTCAAAGCCCACGCTCGACAGATTGCCGTGCTGCTCAGCGCCCATAAGCGAGCCAGCGCCGCGAATCTCCAGGTCGCGCATGGCGATGCGCATGCCGCTGCCCAGGTCCTGGAACTCGGAAAGTGCGGTCAGGCGCGCCGTGGCCTCCTCGGTGAGTGGCAGCTCGCCCGGGAACATAAAGTACGCGTAGGCCTGCGTGGCAGAGCGGCCCACGCGGCCCTTGAGCTGGTAGAGCTGCGCCAAGCCCAGACGTTGCGAATCCTCGATGATGAGCGTGTTGGCGGTCGCGTTGTCGATGCCGCTCTCCACGATGGTCGTGGCGATGAGCACGTCGATCTTTTTGGTCGCGAACTCGATCATCACGTCCTCGACCTCGCGCGGGCTCATCTTGCCGTGCGCCACGCCCACGCGCGCCTCGGGCGCGGCCTCGTGCACGCGCGCCACGGCGTCATCGATGGTCTTGACGCGGTTGGACACGTAGTACACCTGACCGCCGCGGCCCACCTCCAGGCGAATCGCCGCGCTCACCACATCGGGATCGTACTCCCCCACGTGCACGATCACGGGACGACGCCCGGTCGGCGGCGTGGTGATCAGGCTCATGTCGCGCACGCCGCTCGTGGCCATCTGCATGGTTCGCGGAATAGGCGTGGCCGATAGCGTGAGCACGTCAATCTGCTCGCGCAGGTTCTTGAGCTGCTCCTTGTGCTGCACGCCAAAGCGCTGCTCCTCGTCGATGATCACCAGGCCCAGGTTCTTGGGATTCACATCGGCCGATAGCAGACGATGCGTGCCGATGAGCACATCGATCGTGCCCTCGGCAAACGCCTTGAGCGCGCGCTTTTGCTGCGCCGGCGTGCGGAAGCGGCTGAGCACCTCGACCTCCAGGCCAAACGGGGCAAAGCGCTCAAAGAATGTCTCGTAGTGCTGTTGGGCCAGAATGGTCGTGGGGCAGAGCACCATGACCTGGCGGCCGGAGTCCACGCATTTAAAGGCCGCGCGCAGGGCGACCTCGGTCTTGCCGAAGCCCACGTCGCCGCACAGCAGGCGGTCCATGGGCTTGGGCGCCTCCATGTCGGCCTTGATATCGGCGATAGCCTCCAGCTGGTCGCGCGTCTCGTCGTAGGGGAAGCTCTCCTCCATCTCGATCTGCTCGGGCGTATCGGGCGGACAGGCGATACCGGTAATCGACGAGCGGCGCGTATACAGGTCGACCAGGTCAAACGCCAGCTTTTTGGCATTCTTGCGCGCCTTGTTGGTGGCACGCGTCCAGTCGGCAGTGTTGAGCCTGGTCAGGCGCGGTTTGTCGCCGTCGGGGCCAACATAGCGTGTGATGCGGTCGACCTGCTCGAGCGGCACGTAGAGCTTGTCGCCGTCGGCATATTCCAGCAAAAAGTAGTCGCGCTCTTTGCCGCCCACTTCCTGACGCGCGATCTCGCTAAAGAGCGCGATGCCGTGAGTGGCGTGCACCACGTAGTCGCCCGGCTTAAACGGAAACGTGATCTGCGTAATGTCCACCTTGCGGCGGCTGCGCGCGCGGTTGGCGTCCATGCGGGCGTTGAGGTCGGCGATTGAGAACACGGCCAGGTTGGCGTCGGGCACCACCACGCCCTGCGGCAGGGCGGCATCGACAAAGGTCACGCGTCCGCGCGAGATGGTGGGCACGGCGGCACCGGCGGCTGCCTGGGCGGCACCCGCCTCGAG
>USHS01000013.1 GCA_900554585.1 uncultured Collinsella sp. | reverse complement strand
CACGCCACCGCCGCCGACGACGACGAGCTCATCCGCCACATCCAAGCCGAGGTAAAGCAACAGTTCGATGTGGACCTCGAGCCCGAAGTCCACCGCGTGAGAGAATTTATGTAATCAAAAAACGCTCGGCGAGCGCGAAGCCTGCCGAGCATTTTGCCCGTGGTTACTGGTTTTGCGCACACGCAGCCAAATCCGCGGCAATCGTGCAGCACAGCTCCAGAGACTGAGGATAGTCCTGAAACTTGTCAAGAAACCCGTGATCGATACCCTTGTATTCGATCAACTCGACGGGAACCCCCAGACGCGCGAACCGGCGCGCCATATACTCGTCGACGATCCGCAGATAATCGTAGTCGGCGACCGCGACAACAACGGTCGGAAACTCAGCGAGCACGCTATCGTCGGCGCAAGCCGCCGAGGCCAACGGGTCGGAAACGTCCGCACCCTGAAAGTACAAATCGACCGGCGTGCCCAAGCGATGCTCGCGACAACGCTTGATGTTCAGGATACGCGGGACGACCAGCTCGCGCTCGTCCTCACACATATCGTAGAGGTCAAGCGACCAGGGGTAATCGTCTTGTTCCTGCGCCGCGCGCCAGTCGAACGAGGGATACACCTCGAACACGTGATGCACCAGTCGTGCCGAGCGGTCGCCGGCAGCGTTCTCAATGTCCAACATGACGCAGGCGTTGGCAAGCGATCCACCGGCTGAATCACCAGAAAGCACGATACGCTCCGGATCTATCTCGAGCTCCTCAGCGTGTTCGCGCACCCACAGCAGGGTTCCCCACGCATCGCGGACCGGACCGGGAAAGGGGCACTCGGGCGCCAGGCGATACTCGGGGTACACAACCGTGCAGCCTGAGCGCTCGGCGATAGCGCGCATCTGAGGTTCCTGCCAGGCAAACCCGCCCATCGTAAATCCGCCACCATGAAAATGGATCAGAACCGGACGACCCGCAGCAAAGCTCTTGGGGCGGACAACGAACACATCGATGCGATGGTCGCCATCGATCTCGACCAGCCGCTCCTCGACCGTCGATGCGTCACCGTAGAGCCCGGCATCGAACACCGGCGGCTTGCGCGTGCAACGCAGACTGAACGCACCGCCCTTTGTGCCAGCGGCCTTCTTGGCCGCAAGCCGCGACTCGATGCGCTTCTTCACACGCGGATCGAGCGCATGCTCACGTAAGGCATCCGGAACAGGCTTCACGGTGATGGTAACACCGTCCTCGACAGACGAATACGAAGCAGCCTCGATTGTATCTGCCAGCTCATTCAACTCGTGAAGCATCATTTGATAAAGCTCACCTGCTCGTCGATTACCTGCAGGGCCTCGTCCTTACGCTCGTTGAAAAGCACCTTGTTACGCTCGAAGACATTATCGCCCTGAGCATCGATGGAGACGATCAGGGGACCGAAGCCGTGGACTTTGCAGCACCAGAGCGTCTCAGGCATGCCGAGCTCTTCCCAATGGTGCTCGGCGATGTACTCCACCTCCGTGGCGGCGACCACGGCACACCCGGCTGGGAACACGCAGTGGATGGCGCCGAACTCCCGACAGGCACGCTCGGTGTTGGGACCCATGCCGCCCTTGCCCACGAGCACGCGAACGCCCGTCTGCTTCACGAACTCATACTCGAACTTCTCCATGCGCATGGAGGTGGTCGGTCCGACCGAAACCATCTCGTAGTCGGGCTCACCAGGTGCCGCGTCCTCGATGGGGCGCACGATGGGGCCCGCATGGAAGATGGCCTTGTCGCGGATGTCATAGGGCAGATCGCGACCATATTCCACGAGGCGGCGGTGGGCCACGTCGCGACACGTCATCAAATCGCCATCGAGATAGATGACGTCTCCGACCTTGATATCGGCTAGATCCTCCGCGCTCACCGGCGTCACCAGGACCTTCTTGCCGTCACGGATCTCTACCATTACAGCTCTACCCCCGAATGGGTCGTCACGGTCGCATTGAGGTCGGCATCGAAGATTACATGGCCGCGACGATGGTTCCAGCAGCCCACGTTGACCGCCACGCCGATGGCGGACGGATGCCTTGCGGTGTTCTCGATGTTCACACCCATGACCGAAAGGGCGCCGCCCAGACCCTGCGGCCCCAGACCGATCTTGTTGATGCCATCCTCGAGCAGCTGCTCCATCTTGGCGGCACGCTCGTTATCGTTATGCGAACCGATGGGTCGCATCAGTGCCTTTTTGGACAGCAGCGCGGCGGTCTCCACGCTCGTGGCCACACCCACGCCCACCAGCAGCGGAGGGCAGGCGTTGAGGCCGTAGCTCGTCATGCGATCCAGCACGAACTTGGCGACGCCCTCATAGCCGTCGCCGGGCATGAGCACCATGGCGTGCCCGGGCAGCGTGCAGCCGCCACCGGCCATGTAGACGTAGATCTCGCAGCCGTCCCAGTCGGACACGATATCCCAGAACACCGTCGGCGTTCCCTTGCCCACGTTGCGCTTGGTATTGACCTCGTCGAAGGTCTCCACCGAGTTATGGCGTAACGGCGTGGCAAAGGTCGCCTGGACCGTGGCTTCCTTGAGCAGCGCCTCGAGGTCCCCCATGAGCGGGAACCCGGTGCCGCATTTCACCCAATACTGCAGCACACCGGTGTCCTGACAGCTCGGACGGTCAAGCTTCTCCGCAAGCTGCATGTTGCGGTGCATCGTCTCGTAGATGGATTTCGCGAGCGGGTCGGTCTCGGCAGCAGCCATCTGCGTGATCTTTTCCTGCACGTCATCGGGCAGGACCTTTGCGACATGGCCCACGAACGAGGCCATCTTATCCGTCATCAGACGGACTTGATCCTCATGGCTCATCTCTGTATTCCCTCCTTACCGGCTAGGCGGTGAGCAACCCGCACCAAGCGGCGGCGATGCTCAGCACGACGATGACCAGAAGAAGCGTGTTGACCTTCGCGCCCTTGCCCAGAGCTTTGGACAGGGCGAACGTCACCGCCAACGGCAGCATCTTGGGCATGATGCCATCGAGCACGCTATTGAGGTCGATGGCGCCGTCACCGCTGCCGATCGTCCAACCGAGTTTTACGGTCACCATCGAGGCGACCATGCCGCCGATAACGATCAGGCCGATCATGGCCGCACCCTGGAACACCTTCTGCATGATGCCGGACTTCTCGGCCTTAGCCAGGAAATCGGTGCCCATCTTGTAGCCCCAGTGAATGCCGAACCAGCGCACCAGGTAGTTGGGGATGTTGAACGCCAGTAAGAACACGAGCGGCGCGAAGATGTTGCCGGCGAGCGCCAGCGACGCCGCGATGCCGCCCGCAAGGGGACGGATGGTGCCCCAGAACAGCGAGTCGCCGATACCGGACAGCGGACCCATGAGCGATGCCTTGACGGCATTGATCGAGTTGGTGTCGAAGCCATCCTCGTTGGCGTTGCGCTCCTCCATGGCAGCCGTGATGCCCAGGACGAGCGGGGCCATGGCAGGCGTCACGTTGAAGAACTCGCCGTGGCGCTTGAGCGCCTCAGCCCGATCCTCCTTGGCGGGATAGAGCTTCTTGATAACGGGGGCGAGGGAGTGGCACAGTCCCATGCTCATCTGGCGCTCGTAGTTAAACGAGCCATCGAAGTTGAGCGAGCGGAAGAACATGCTGCGCAGCTCTTTCTCGGTAATCTTGTTCTCAGTCATCTTATGGCCTCCTTGCCATATGGCTGCGATCCGGCGCTGCGGCCGGTACGGGTCGCGGCCTAGAAATCCTCTTCGTCATCGGTTGCCACGGCGGGCTGCGCCTGGGTGCCGTTGCTGCGCAGGATCAGCAAGGTGACGACCCCGCCCAGCAGGGCCAGACCCAAGACCGGGATGTTCAGGTATGCCGAAAGCAGGAAGCCGACAGCGAACCAGGGAGCGACCTTGTCGTTGATGAGCATATTGGCGAGCATGGCAAAACCGAGCGCGGGGAGGATGCCGGCGGCGATGGAGATGCCGTCCATGATGAACTGGGGAACGGCGGCGATCAGGGCCTCGATGACGGGGCTTCCCACATAGAACGAGATGGCGCAGGCGAGCGTCATGACGATCACGTAGAGCCAGTAACCAAGGTCGTGCATAAGCGACACACCGTCGACATTGCCCTCGGCGGCGAACTTATCGGCCGTATGGAGCATGAACTGGGGACGGATGATCAGGTAGAACAGGTTTTTGATGAGCAGCGCGAGCGTGGCGATAGGAAGCGCCAGCGCCACGGCGACCTCCGCACCCGAACCCGAAGTGATGGCGAAGGCAGTGCCCAAGACGCCGCCCGCGGTGATCTCGGGCGGGATGGCAGCACCGATGGCCATGTTGCCCATGAACGCGAGCTCGAGCGTGCCGCCCACGGCAAGGCCGGTCTGGAAGTCACCGAGCGCGATGCCGACCAGCGGGCCCATGACCACCGGGCGCTGGAGCATCGATTTGCCGGTCACGTGGTCGCAGTAGCCGATGAAGGCGACAAGACCCACAAGGAACGTTTTCCAAAGCATAGGTTTTCCTCTCCCTCTATCTGCCGTCCGGCACTATGCCGAGAACGGGACCTTCTTGTCGCTGGGGACTCCCTGGATGTATACCTCGATGCCCTGATCCTGGGCATTCTTGAGCAGCGCAATGTCCTCGTCGGTGAGGTTGATGGACTTTGCGATCTGCTTGGTCTCGTCAGTGGGCTTGGTGCCGCCCAGGTCGATGGCGGCAATCTGTTCGACGGCGAGCGCCATGCGAGTCGCATCGGCCACGTTGGAGACAACAATCATCAGGTGATACTTGTCGGTCTTGCCCCCGTTGATCGCGGCGATTGAATCGTCGATGTTCTTGATGACGAGCTTAACGTCGTTGGGCTTCGACAGGCGCAGCGTCGTCTTGCGCAGCTCGTCGGAGGCGACATCGTCGTTGGCGACGAGGATGCAATCGGGCTTGAGCGCGGACGTCCAGGAGAAGATGACCTGACCATGGAGCAGACGATGGTCGACGCGGAACAGAACGATCATGATGATTCCTTTCGATCGGGCTCGGCCGCTGTTGTGCGCAACGACCGACGTTGCCTTGTCTAGAAGTCCTCCTCGGACTTCGATTCAACGGGTTTAATCTGAACGAGTTGCTCACGCGCCTCGGCGACGGTGGCGTCGATAAGCTGCTGCGTGGGCGTTGCGTTATCTATCATGAGTGTGAGCACGAGCGGCAGGTTCATGCCGGTGACGACGAACACGCCGGGCTCGTTAACGAACTGAGAGGCCTCGTTGTTGACACTTCCGCCCAAGACATCGGTCAAAATGACCAACTCGTCACCCTCCTCGAGTGAGTCGACCATCTGTTTGAGCTCCTGAGCGGGATCGGTGCAACCGTCCACGTAGGCACTGATCGTCATCAGGTGCTCTTGGGCCCCGACGACCATCTCGACCGAGCTCTTCATGCCTGCGGCCAGCCTTCCATGAGACGCAAGCACCACGTTTCTCATGCGGCATCCTCTTTTCCCTCGTGTATTGCCGTGGCCCCAGAGTACGGAAAGCCGCCATAAAGAAAGCCGCCCCCGCCGGCGTTTCGCCAAGCAGGGGCGACTTTCGCCACTCAGACTGCATCTCGACACATCCCGCCCCGCCGCTTCGACTCAAAGACCGCAGTTCGAGTCGACAGTCGCGATCCACGGGATACGAACCCGGTCTCCGTCCATGAAGACGTTCAGCCGGCCGCCTTCCCCCGCGCTGTCGGGGGAAGGGCCCCGTCCCCTTCCATCAGGGCAATATGCGCGATAATAACCAGCCGCGAAAGCGCATCGGCATCGATGCCCAACACACACTTGGTGCGCGCGACAACCTCCTCGGCGAGGCGCGCTGCACCCACATGGGCACACACGATCAACGTGGTTATGCCGTTGATCTCTGCCTTATTCTCGTTCTTCCAGCAGGGCAAGCTGTCATCGGGCCATAGCTGCTCATAGACCAGCTGCGCCATAACACGCGCCGTGGCGTACGATAGCGCGCTGCCGCGATGTTCGTTGATGCCCGTCACCGTCTCGCCGAGGAGGCGGGTGAAGGCATCGAGGCGCGGGCCGCGGGCGCCGTGTCCGGCAGCCAGGTTGTCCTCGAACGATTTGACGCTCGCGGCGATACGCCGCTCGAGCTCTGCGGCGTCAATCGCACCATCTTTAAACAGTCCGAATACCTCAAGCATCGGTCGATAGGCATCTACGGAGCGCGTGGAGACGTCGTGCCGAGCAGCCCTCGTCGTATCGACAAGCTCTCCGTCTCCCTCGGCCTGGACCGCCGTCACGCGGCTCAGCACGTTGGCCGGAAGCCTATAGGTCCTCACTATGATGTTCGACGCCCCGCCCCGCTCAAGATACGCCTCGGCGCAGGCATTAGTGATGCTGCGCCTGAGCTCAGAGATATTGTCATCGAAGTCCGCATTCGTCAGGCAGTTGAAGGCGCCGCGCGTGATCAGGACGTCCACGCCCATACGCCGCCCCTCGTCTTTGAGAAAATGGAGCGCGATCTCGCGTCGCTCCTCTGGTGTGCGCTCGCGCAGCGCGGGAAGCGGAACAATCACCGGTAGGCGATGCGAAAATTCGCGCGCCAGGTCGGAATCGGCAGGAACCGTCGTAGTGAAGACAAAGCGAAGCCCCCGGTCCTCGGAATCCTGGTTGGCGCGAGCCGCCAGGAGAGCATGCGTGAACAGGAACTCACGCTGCGGGCGAGGCAGCAAATCGATGTACTTGAACAGCAGGATGCCGCCTCGAGCACGATCGCTCCAGCCCGAGTGCCCCTCCTCGCCAAAGTACTCGCGCCCGATATCCCATGTGCTTACGGGACAGCGGGAGCAATCGACCGTGACGATCTCTCCGTCTTGTGCAACGAGACCCGCGCCTTTACCGTATTCGAGCATCAGCTTGACCATGAACGTCTTGCCCGTACCCAATGCACCCATGATCAGCACTGGCAGACCGCAGGGCGGGTACCCCATGGCGACGCGCATCTGCTCGATCGCCGAGGAAAGGCTTAAGGAGTGACCGATCGCGCGATCAAAGCCCTTCCCGGGCATCGTCCCGCGCATGCCGAGCAACTCATCCACGGTATCGAAGGCGGAGCGGTCGAGTCGTGCCTGCAGGTAGCGCTCGATATCGTGCCGGTGGAAGTAGCACACGGGCCTGATTCCCGCCTTCACCAGCAGGCCCCGACGCACCAGGTCGTTGAGGTACTGGCTCGCAAGGTTGCGGGAGATGCTCATGGCCCGGGCGATATCGACCGTGGTGAACCGCTCAATGCGCTCGGGATCGAACTCGCGCGTCACATGGTCCAGATAGGACAGAATGTCTTTTTGCGTCTCGGGCACGGTCGCGGTCGAATCCCCTTCCCCGCGGATACGGCTGATAACAACACCACTCTACTCTTTCAGCCGCCCGCCTCGATTGAGCATTTGCCAAAAGCGATAGGGCGAACGGTGCAGCTAATGCCCTTCCGCAGCGGAGTGACGGGCGACGCCAGTTGCCACCGCCGTGTCGGCCACGGCGGCTGCGACGCGCTCGACCACGCGTCTATCCAAGGCCGAAGGCACAATGTAGTTCGGCGCCAACCCGTCCTCGCGCGTCAACTCGATAAGCGCATGCGTCGCGGCCAAGAGCATCGCGTCGTTGATCTCGCGGGCGCGCACATCAAGCGCACCGCGAAAGATTCCAGGAAAAGCGAGGACGTTGTTGACCTGGTTATCGAAGTCCGAGCGCCCCGTCGCCGTAACGGCGGCACCGGCCGCCCGAGCCTCATCGGGCATGATCTCGGGCATCGGGTTCGCCAACGCGAACACGATCGGATTCGGCGCCATCAGGCGCACCATGTCGGCAGAGATGATCCCGCCCGCGGCCACGCCGATTACCGCGTCGGCGCCGCTCATCGCATAGGCAAGTTCACCCGATATATCACGCGGGTTAGTCTTGTCGACCGTGTCGGCAGTATCGGGCGTCACGATGTCGTCATCCCGCTCCACAATGCCATCCTTGTCGACCAGGGTGATCTGGGTCGCTCCCATCCCCAGCAAAAGTTGTGCCACGGCCATACCAGAGGCCCCCGCCCCCACGATCACGATACCGGCCGTGTCAAGATCGCGACCCGTCACCTCGCAGGCGTTTGCCATCGCCGCTGCCGCGACGACAGCAGTGCCATGCTGGTCGTCGTGGTAAACGGGAATCTCGAGCGTCTCCTTGAGCTTGCGTTCGATCTCGAAGCAGCGGGGAGCCGCGATGTCCTCCAGATGGATGGCACCGAAGCTGCCCTGCAGCAGTTGGATGGTGTGCACGATCTCGTCGACGTCCTTGCTACGGATGCACAGGGGAAACGCGTCGACATCGGCAAGTGTCTTGAGTAGCGCCGCCTTGCCCTCCATGACCGGCATACCCGCCTCGGGGCCGATATCGCCTAGACCGAGCACCGCACTGCCGTCCGTGACGACGGCCACCAAGTTGGCCCTTCGCGTATAGTCGAACGACAGGTCAACATCGCGCGCAATCTCCTTACAGGGAACGGCCACCCCCGGCGTGTAGACACGTGCGAGGTCCTCGGGACCCTCAATATCGACGCGGCTCGTCACCTCGATCTTTCCATGCCACGCTTTGTATTGATCCAGTACAGCTGCGTTTGTCACGGGCTCTCCAATCATCCGATCTGTCCCACGGACTTTATAGGGACAGGCAGAGACAAAAGCACCCGTCCGATGCTCTTCGCCACAAGCCCGTCCCTTTCGCCACAAGCCCGCACCGCACGACGGAACCGCCGCGATATCGACGCATGGCCGATGATGGAATGGCTCGCGGATTATCTCCGTGAAGCAGGACCGAAAACTGCGTCCCGTTCCAATTGCTTAAATAGCCAAGGTAAAGCAGCAGCTCGACGTAGACCTCGAACCCGAAGTCCACCGCGTAGGCGATTTCATCTAATACAAAAGAAGGCCCCAAATGGGGCCTTCACTCTATTTGTTTTAGCCACCCCCGCGCCGAAGAAGCGCCCAAACCCGAGTGGCCTGGACTGCCGGCGGGGCATTAAGTTGGTCGCGAGTTCCGCACGAGCCGAAGGGCACTTAATGTGCTCTTCGTGCGAGCAGGACTGTCCGAGCAGGCAACTTAATGCCCCGCCGGCAGTCCAGGCCAACTCACGGAAATGAGGCACTACGACAGCGCGATACCGCCGAGCCAACCCCAGCGCACGCCCGAACCGGTTCCATAGAACGCGATAAACGAGTCGAGCGACTTTGACGTGATCGAGCCCTCGTTGCTCATGACGATGTTGTTGCCCACGTAGATACCCACGTGGCCGTAGAGCAAACCGGGGCTACCGGTGCCGGCATGCGAGGAGTCGGCGACGATCATGCCCACCTGCAGGGTCGAGCGATCGGAGCTGTAGCAGTAGGCGTTGAACATGTCACACGCGTTGCCGCCAAAAAAGCCCACACCGGCGTTGCGGAAGACATTCGTGACCCACGCGGCGCACCAGTTGAGACCGGGCGAAGGCGTGGAATAGCAGGCGTTGACGACAGCCTGCTGCTTGCCGGAACCGCCGCTCTGCTGCGGGGTGCCGCCGCTGTAGCTGCCGCCACCCGAGCTGGAACCGCCCGAACTCGAGCCGCCGGAGTACGTCGGCTGCTGCGCCGCGGCCGTCGCCTTCTTGGCCTCCTCCTCCGCCTGGGCGGCGGCGAGGATCTCGGAATCGCGCTTGGCCATGAGCTCCTTGACGTCGTCCGACAGGCCGTTGAGGACGCTCTGGACCTCGGCCTGCTTGGACTGCATGCTCTTCATCTGCTCGGTCTGCTTGTCCTTGAGGGACTCGAGGTCGGTCTTCTGCTTCTCGAGGTCGGCCTTTTGGCTGTCGAGCTCAGACTGGATCGTCTGGATATCCGAGATGGCGTCGCGGTCGCTCTTGTTGACTTTCTCCACATAGTGGGTGTTGGCGACGAACTCCTCAAACGAGCCGGAGGTCAAAAGCAGGGACAGGACGTTGGTGCCGCCCGACTTGTAGCTCGCGGTGACGCGGTCGGAGAGGCCCTCGCGCTTCTTCTTGAGCTCGCTCTTCTTGGCGTCGATCTGGGACTGGACGCCCTCGATCTTGTTGAGCGTGTCCGCGTTCTTCGAGGCGAGCGCCGAGTATTCGCTGGCGATGCCGTAGAGCTGCTTTTGCACCTCATCGACCTTCGCCTGGGCCTCGTTGAGCTTATCGGTGGTCTCCTGCGAGGCCTCGGCCGCATACGTACGCTGCGGCAGGCCGAAGAGGACGGCCGCGGACGCGGCGGCGAAGAGCGCCTTGAGCGCCGTGCGGCGGGAAACATCCTGATCGAGCAGGGAATTTGAAACGTTTTGTGACATATGTGCTCCGATACCTGTTGTGTGTATATGTCGCAATATCCCGTACAGGAGACATCACATGTCAGAAGCTCTTAAGCCCGAGGACATCTGCGTCCTCGTCACCGGTGGCGCCGGATTCATCGGCTCCCACACCGTCGTCCAGCTCCTCGAGGGCGGCTACCAGGTTGTCATCGTTGACGATCTTTCCAACGCGAGCACTGTCGCCGTCGACCGCGTCAAGACCATCGTGGGCGACGAGGCCGCCAAGAACCTCACCTTCTATGAGGCAAACGTCCTGGACCGCGAGGCCATGAACAAGATCTTCGACACCCACCATATCGATTGCGTGATCCACTTCGCCGGCTTCAAGGCCGTCGGCGAATCGGTCCACAAGCCCATCGAGTACTACCACAACAACATCGAGAACACGCTCGTGCTGCTCGACGTCATGCGCAACCATGGCTGCAAGTCCATCATCTTCTCGAGCTCCTCGACCGTCTACGGCGATCCGGACAATCCGCCTGTCACCGAGGAAGACCCCAAGAAGCCCGCGACCAACCCCTACGGTTGGACCAAGTGGATGATCGAGCAGATCCTCATGGATGTCCACACCGCCGACCCCGAGTGGGACGTCGTACTGCTCCGCTACTTCAACCCCATCGGTGCCCATCCGTCAGGCTTGATCGGCGAGGACCCCAAGGGCATCCCCAACAACCTCGTGCCCTACGTGGCGCAGGTCGCCGTGGGCAAGCTCGCCGCGGTCCAGGTCTTTGGCAACGACTACCCCACGCCCGACGGTACCGGCGTGCGCGACTACATCCACGTCTGCGACCTGGCATCGGGCCACGTCGCCGCGCTCAACTGGATGAACGGCAAGACGGGCGTCGAGATCTTCAACCTGGACACCGGCACCGGCAGCTCCGTGCTCGACGTGATTCACGCGTTTGAGAAGGCCTGCGGCAAGGAGCTCCCCCTACAAGATCTGCCCGCGCCGCGAGGGTGACATCGCCGCCAACTGGTGCGATGCCTCCAAGGCCGAGCGCATGATGGGCTGGAAGGCCCAGTACGATATCGCGGACATGTGCCGCGACAGCTGGAATTGGCAGAGCCATAACCCCAACGGCTTCGCCGAGGCCGAGTAGCAAAAAACCTACATACCGCTCTTGCCCCGATCTCACGATGTGAGACCGGGGCTTTTTTCATGGCGCGTAACCATTTACTGAAAATGAGCCAACTTTTTAATCTCGCCTATACATGTTTAAACAACATGTTCTACAATAGACGTATCGAATCAAAACATCGGAGGCGGACTGCACACCCATCGGCAGGCCGACCCCACAACAAGAAGGTTGGTGAGCGCATTCATGGAGCGTGCAAGCGGCGTCCTCATGCCCGTCTCATCTCTGCCCGGACCATACGGAATCGGCGGCTTTGGCTGGAATGCCTACGACTTCGTCGATTTTCTCGCCTCGTGCAAACAACATTACTGGCAGATTCTGCCCCTTACGACGACCAGCTATGGCGATTCGCCCTATCAGTCGTTCTCGGCCCGCGCAGGCAACCCCAACTTTATCGACTTTGCCGAGCTTATCGAGGCAGGGTATCTGGAGCAGCGCGATATCGATGGCGTGTATCTGGGATCCGACCCCAGCAATGTCGACTACGGCGCTATCTTTGGCGGCCGCCGTCAGATTCTCGACCGCGCCGCTGAGCGCTTTGCTGCCGACAAGCCGGCCGATTTTGATGACTTTATCCAGGCCAACGAGGACTGGCTCATCCCCTACTGTGAGTTCATGACCGTCAAAGAGGAGTGCGGTCTCAAGGCGTTTTGGGAGTGGCCCGCGGAGCTCCGTACCCGCGGTGAGGCTTCTGCCAAGGTCTGCGCCGCCCATCCCACGCGCATGCTCTACCACCAGATGACGCAGTACTTCTTCAATCGCCAGTGGAGCCGCCTCAAGGCATACGCCAACGAGCGTGACATTCTCATCATCGGCGACCTGCCCATCTATGTCTCGCGTGACTCCGTCGAGATGTGGGCGACACCTGAGCTCTTTAAGATCGACGCCGCCGGCAATCCCGTGAGCGTCGCCGGCACGCCGCCCGACCAGTTCTCGGCCACCGGCCAGTACTGGGGCAATCCCATCTACGACTGGGACGCCATGGAGTCCGACGGCTTCTCCTGGTGGGAGGGCCGCATTCGCGCCGCCCTCGACATGTACGACGTCATCCGTCTGGATCACTTCCGCGGCTTCGAGGCCTATTGGGAGGTGCCGTTCTCCTCGCCCGATTCATCCTACGGTTCGTGGACGCAGGGTCCCGGCCTCAAGCTCTTCAAGACGCTCGAGGAAAAGCTCGGCACGTTGCCCATCATCGCCGAGGACCTGGGCTTCCTCACCCCCGGCGTCATCGACATGCGCAACAACTCGGGCTTCCCCGGCATGAAGATCTTGCAGTTTGCCTTTGAGGGCACCAACTCGTACTACCTGCCGCACAACTACATTGCCAACACCGTCGCCTACGTCGGAACACATGACAACGAAACGGCACGCGGCTGGTATGAGGGAACGGCCACCCCGCGTCAGCGCGAGCAGGCGGCCCTGTACACCCACCAGCAGGTCGGCGAGTCCATAGCCGACGCGCTCAATCGCACCATCGCCGCCAGCGTGAGCGACACGTGCATCTACACCATGCAGGACCTGCTCAACTTGGGCAACGAGGCGCGCATCAACACCCCTGCCACGCTGGGCGGCAACTGGACCTGGCGCATGCTCGACGGCGCCATCACCCGCGAGCTCGAGCACAAACTCACCGACTGGACCGAGACCTACTTCCGCATCCCGACGGAAGCCGAAATCGAGCTTCCTCAATAGGAGCTACCGCGCCCGACCCCACCCCACCGTGCGGA
>USHS01000012.1 GCA_900554585.1 uncultured Collinsella sp. | reverse complement strand
TACACGTTCTCCGAGCCGTACATGCTCAACGAGCAGGTGCTGGTGGTCAAGAAGGATGCGGGCATCAAGAGCTGGGACGATCTTGCCGGCAAGACCGTGATTACCCAGACTGATTCCGCTGCACAGGATGTGCTCGAGGGCGACCAGAAGGATTTGGCCGCGACGTTTGCCACGCTCGATACCATCGGTGAGTACAACACGGCGTTTATGCAGCTCGAGAGTGGTGCAGTCGATACCGTCGCCTGTGACCTCTCGATTGCCCAGTATCAGCTTGCCGCCAAGCCCGATGCCTATACACAGCTTGATGAGCCGCTGTCCAGCGAGCACTACGCCGTCGGCTTTAAGAAGGGCGACACCAAGTCGGCCGATGCCGTGACCGAGTCGCTCAAGGCACTCTACGAGGACGGTACGGTTAAGGACCTCTGCGACAAGTATTCAAGCTATGGTCTATCTTTCGATAATTGGGTGCTCAAGTAATGTCTATTCAGGTCATGATGCAGATGCTTGGCCAGGGATTCTTGGTCAGCTTGCAGCTGTTTGTGCTGACGCTGCTCGGGTCGATTCCCCTGGGAATCCCCGTGGCGTTCATGCGCATGAGCAAGGTCGCGCCGCTTCGCTGGATTGCGCGCATCTACATTTCGGTCATGCGCGGCACGCCGCTCATGCTGCAGATGTTTGCCATCTACTTTGCCCCGTATTACGTGTTCGGCATTTCGCTCACGCCCGATTCCAAGTGGACGGCGTGCGTTGTGGCGTTCATCATCAACTACGCCGGCTACTTTGCCGAAATCTATCGCTCGGGCTTGCAGTCCATTCCGCGCGGTCAATACGAGGCAGCCGAGGTGCTGGGCTATTCGCGTCTGCAGACATTTTTGTACATTGTGATGCCGCAAGTCGCCAAGCGTATTCTGCCGGCGATGGGCAACGAGATCATCACGCTGGTCAAGGACACGTCGCTGGCGTTTGCCATCGGCGTGGGGGAGATGTTCTCGACGGCTAAGGCGCTGGTCGCCTCGCAGGTGAGCATGGTGCCGTTTGCGATCGCGGCGCTGATTTACTGGGTCTTTAACTTCGTCGTCGAGATGCTGCTGGGCGCGGCCGAGACAAAATTGGATTACTACCATGATTAATTCGGTAATGAAAATATCGAACGCGCGCAAGGCGTTTGGTGGCAATGAGGTGCTCAAGGATATCTCGCTTGAGGTGAAGCGTGGCGAGGTCGTGGCGATTATCGGGCCTTCGGGTGGCGGCAAGTCCACGCTGCTGCGGTGTGCCACGCTGCTCGAGACACTCGACGGAGGCTCACTCTCGTTTGGCGACCTTGCCGTTGCGACGGATGCGGGCTCGGGCGCGGTCTATGCGAAGGGCGATGTGCCCAAACAGGCGCGCTCGCGATTCGGCCTGGTGTTCCAAAATTACAACCTGTTCCCGCACTATACCGTGATGAAAAACATCATCGACGCGCCGATCCGCGTGCTTAAGCGCCCGCGCGAGCAGGCGGAAGCTCGTGCGCATGAATTGATTGCTCAGATGGGGCTTGTGGGCAACGAAAACAAGGTTCCGTGTGAGCTTTCGGGCGGTCAGCAGCAGCGCGTGAGTATTGCCCGCGCCTTGGCGCTCGACCCGGAGATCTTGTTCTTTGACGAGCCGACCTCGGCGCTCGATCCCGAGCTGACGGCCGAGGTGCTGCGTGTCATTAAGGACCTCGCTGCGCAGAACATGACGATGGTGATCGTGACCCACGCGATGCAGTTTGCGCGCGATGTTGCCGACCGCGTGGTCTTTATGGACGGCGGCCGCATTGTCGAGGAGGGGCCTGCCGAGCAGGTTATCGACCATCCGCGCGAGCAGCGCACGCGTGAGTTCTTGAGCCGTATCGAGGGGTAGGCTCAGGTATTTACTCAACTATTAATTGAGGTGAAGCCGCCGCAGGTCTTACGGTCTGTGGCGGCTTTTTGTTTACATCGACGGGGTTCAATAATCGCCTCACAAGCCTGTTTCTTCCTCTCGCCGCTTGTATTCATACGTGTGCCGAAAGGTGTGCATGGACGGTCGCCCGTGAGGGTAGGGTGGTGGCATAGGACATTTGGAGGGTGAGTCGGCTCGGCTGCCGACCATGCTGCTCCCGGGACGGCACCGACCGCGAACTCTCCCCGTTGGCGTCGCGCATTGCGCGCGGCCCTGCAAGGAGGTCATCATGGGTGCTCCCAAGACCGGCAATGTAAGGAACGTGGTGCTCGTAGGCCAAGGCGGGGTGGGCAAGACTTCACTCGCCGAGGCCATGCTCCACCTTTCCGGCAAGACCGCCCGCCTGGGCGGCCACGACGGCACCAAGCCCACGCTCGACTATGACCCCGAAGAGGTCAAGCGTTCATTCTCCATCTCGACGACCATCGCGCCGATCGACTGGAAGGGCGTCCGCATCAACGTGCTCGATGCCCCGTGCTATCCCGATTTTATCGGCGACGCCTTTGCCGCGATGAGCGTCTGCGAGACGGCTCTGTTTGTGGTCGACGCCGAGGCCGGCCCGCAGCCGACGACGGTTAAGCTCTGGTATGCCGCCGAAGACCTGCGTCTGGCGCGTGCGGTGTTCGTAAACCGCTTGTCGCGCTCCGAGGCCAGCTTTGCGACCACGATGAACCTGCTGCAGGAGCGCTTTGGTACGCGCCTGGGCGCCGTGACTCTTCCCTGGGGCGAGGGCGAGGACTTTGACGGCATTATCGACCTGGTGCGCATGAAGGCGCGCCATTGCAACGGCACCGAGGCCGTTGAGTCGGAGATCCCCGAGGAGTATCGTGCCCAGGCCGAGGAGGCCCATGATCACCTGTGCGAGTTGGTGGCCGAGGCTGACGATGAGCTGATGATGAAGTACCTGGAGGGCGAGGAGACGCTGACCCAGGAGGAGCTTGAGGGCCTGCTGTCGAAGGCGATCGCCGAGCGCATCTTTGTGCCGGTCTTTGCGGGCGACTGCATTAAGGAGCAGGGCGTCAACTCGCTGATGGACGACATTGCCACGTACTTCCCGGCGCCGACCGACTACGGCGAGATGCCGCTCATCGATGGCAACTCGCTCAAGATTTCGAGTGACGATGACCGTCCGGTGGCATTTGTGTTTAAGACGCTGGCCGACCCGCAGCAGGGCCGCATCAGCTTTATCAAGGTGCTGACGGGCACGCTTGAGCCGGGTCTTGAGCTGGTCAACGCGCGTACGCGCAAGAGCGATCGTCTGGCTCACCTGTATGTGATGTGCGGGCGCGACATGACCGAGGTCGGGCATGCCTATGCGGGCGACATTATCGTGGCGCCCAAGTTAGCTGCCGAGACGGGTGACACGCTCTCCATCACCGGTAAGGTCGAGGCCGCGGCATTCAAGTTCCCCAACTCGCAGTATCGCATCGCCATCGAGGCTGAGAACCGCGGCGACGAGGAAAAACTCTACACGTTTATCGAGAAAGCCTGCAAGGCCGACCCGACCATGAGCATCGATCGCGACGAGGAGACGGGTCAGACCATTATCTCTGCCGTGGGCGAGGCGCAGGTATCGGTGCTGCTCAACCGCCTGGAGGACCGTACCAAAGTTGCGGCCAAGAGCGTGCCGATTCGCATTCCGTATCGCGAGACTATTCGCCGCACGGCAAGCGCCCAGGGCCGCCACAAGAAGCAGACCGGCGGCGCCGGTCAGTATGGCGACTGCTGGCTGCGCGTGGAGCCGCTCATTGGGCCCGACGGTACGAGCGACGGCTATGAGTTTGTGGACGAGGTCGTGGGCGGCCGCATCCCGCGCTCGCTGATTCCCGCCGTGGACAAGGGCGTTCAGGAGACCATGAAGGACGGCATTATCGCCGGTTATCCGCTTACGGGCATCCGTGTCGCCGTGTATGACGGTTCGTATCACAGCGTCGACTCCAACGAGATGGCATTCCGTGCGGCGGCCCGCATCGGCCTGCGCAAGGCGTGTGCCGACGCCGATCCGGTGGTGCTGGAGCCCATCGAGGAAATCACGGTGACCATCCCCGAGAGCTATGCCGGCGCCGTGATGGGCGACATCTCCGCCTCGCGCGGTCGCGTAACGGGCATGGAGACCGACGAACGCGGCGATACCGTGGTCATTGCCCAGGCACCTCTTGCCGAGCTGACGGATTACTCGACACGCCTGCGTTCCATCACGCGCGGCACGGGCGACTTTACCATGAAGCCGGCTGGCTATGAGCAGGTGCCCTACGACGTTCAGGCCAAACTGGTCGAGCGCTACGACGAGGGCCGCACCCAGGGACGCTAGGGCTGGCACCTCGGATGTCCCCGGCCCGACTACGACAACCGTGGCCGTGGTGACGAAGGAGGCGATGGGAGAGGTTCCATCGCCTCCTTTTTCGTGCGGGGAAGGGCGAATACGCGTCTCCTATTGGGCGTCTTGCTCAAGCAGGCGCATGAACGCATCCACGAATCGCTGGACCGCCTCGGAAGGCTCGTTTGGATAGAGCAAAACGCAAGGCCCGATGATTTCCTCCGCGAGGGGGACGGTTGTCAGCGCCGGATGCTGGCCCGACCACGCGCCCGACGTGATGATCGCTCCGCCCGACTCGGCGCACTCGTTGTACAGGCTGAGGGTGTAGGTGGACACGTCGATGACGGAGATGCGCGGGTCTGCGGCGAGGCGGTCGCGGAGGTCGTCCATGACATCCGAGGCGTGTCGCAAGATATGCACGCGCTGCCCCGCGAGGTCGTCAATGGTGAGGGCGGACTTTTGAGACAGCGGGCTCACCCGCGGAACGTCAACGGCAAGAGCCGCGTTACCCATGGGCATAGCCTGGCACAGTCCTCCCCATCGCTTTGACGAATACGTCGTCTGAACAATGTCGACGTCGGTGCCCAGGTTGCGAACAATGCCCAAACGGTCATCGTAGAGGTCGCCAACGGGCACGAGTTCCATCTTCAATGAGGGGTCGATGCCGTGGATATGCGGCCATGCATCGAGTGTTTTGCGAGCGGGGCACAGCATCGAGACACCGAGCCTCACAACGCCGTCTGTGCCCGACGAGCATTCGCGCGCACGGCGCAGCGAGTCGCTGGACAGGCGCATCACGGCGCGCGCGTCCTCTACGAGTGAGGCGCCTGCGGGCGTGAGCGAGACGCCGTGGTGCGAGCGCTCGAACAGCGCGATCCCGTGCTCCGCCTCAAAGGTGTCGATCTGTTTGGCGAGCGAGGGTGTCGAAAGATGGAGCTTCGCGGCTGCCTTGGAAAAACTGCCTTGCTCTGCGGCGGCAACGATGGCTTCGAGTCTTCTGTCGTACATGCTCAACGCTCCTTTGGTATTAGTCAATACCTAACACCATATTACAAATATGCAAATTCACACAGGTATATCGAGTAACTAGTATAGCTGCCAACAGTAAAAACCTCACACGAAAGGGTTCTTATGAGTACAGCTATTACTGTTCCGTCCGTAAAGCTTGCCAACGGTGTGTGCATCCCGCAGACCGGCTTTGGCGTCTACCAGATTCCCGACGCGGCCCAGTGCGAGCAGGCGGTCGTCGACGCGATTGCCGCAGGGTATCGCCATATCGATACGGCTGCGGCTTACTACAACGAGGAGGCCGTTGGCGCTGCCATCGCGCGTTGCGGTGTCCCGCGCGAGGAGTTGTTCATTACTACGAAGGTGTGGGTACAGGACGCCGGCTATGGTGCGACCATGCGCGCCTTCGAGACTTCGATGGAAAAGCTTGGCTTGGATTACCTCGACCTGTACCTGATCCATCAGCCGCTGGGCGACTACTACGGCAGCTGGCGCGCCATGGAGGAGCTCTATGATGCCGGCCGCATTCGCGCTATCGGCGTCTGCAACTTCAAGGCGGGCCGCCTGGCCGATCTGTGCCTGACGAGTCGCATTGCGCCCATGATTAACCAGATTGAGGTCCATCCGTTCAACCAGCGCATGGATGACATCGCCGCAAACGACGAGTTCGGCACCAAGACCGAGGCGTGGGCGCCGCTGGCCGAGGGCAAGAACGGCATCTTTACGAACCCGACGCTCGTCGCCGTCGCCAAGGCGCACGGGAAGTCCGCCGCCCAGGTCGCGCTGAGGTGGAACCTCCAGCGTGGAAACATCGTGCTGGTTAAGTCCACGCACGCCGATCGTATGCGTGAGAACCTGGACCTCTTCGATTTCGAGCTTACCGATGCCGAGATGGCTGCGGTTGCCGAGCTCGATCTGGGCCCCACGCTGTTCGCCGGAAACGACACGGTGGAGTCTGTGCGCATGCGTCACAGCGTAAAGGTGCATGAGTAATGCGCGCAGAACCCAAGTCCAAGGCCGTTCCTTCCGCATCCGTTTGGGGTGCGGAAGGCCCTCTTCCTGCCTACGTCGCCTCTATCGCGATGTTCCTCATCTGCATGGACACGCTCATCACCAACGTGGCGCTGCCCACCATCGAAGCTGAGCTCGGTGGCGGCATGGCGGCGCAGCAATGGATCGTCGACGGCTATACGATGCCGCTCGCCATGCTCCTGCTATGTGCCGGCAACATCTCCGACCGTCTGGGCGCAAAGCGCGTGTTCATTGCGGGTATGGCGGGTTTTGCGGTTGCCTCACTCATCTGCGCGCTTGCGAACAGCGTGCCGATGCTCGTTTTGGGGCGTGTGGCGCTGGGCATCGCCGGCGCCCTGACCTTGCCTTCGTCCATGTCGCTCATCAACGAGGCGTATCTGGTAGAACGTGCGCGCTCCCGTGCGCTGGCTATCTGGGGCATTGGCGGCTCGGCTGCCACAGCGTGCGGGCCTCTGCTTGGCGGTCTTCTCGTCCCCATCCACTGGGGCTGGGTCTTCGCGATCAACGTGCCGGTTTGCGCGGTCGTTCTTTTGATGGCGCGCCACTTGCCAACGTCGCCCACGCGGCCCGTTCCGTTCGACATGCCGAGCCAGGTGCTCGCAATCGCGGGAATAGGCGGTTTGACCTGCGGGGTCATTGAGGCCGGTGGCCAGGGCTTCCTAGCGCCGCTCCCGTTGGCATGCATGCTGGTCGGCGCCATCGGCTGCATTGCGTTCGTGGCACGTCAGCAGCATGCTGAGCACCCCATGATGCCGCTTACGCTTTTTGAGTCGGAGGGCATGCGGATTGCGCTGTACGGCGGCTTCTCGATGATCCTCAGCTGGAACGGCATGATCTTCTTGAGCACGCTGTTCCTGCAGCAGGGGCTGGGCGCCTCACCGCTCATGTGCGGTCTTGCGTTTGCGCCCGCGGCCGTGACGTCGGTTATCGGCAATCTACTCAGCGACCGGCTGACGGGCTCGCGCGGCATGCGGTTCTCGCTTTCGGCCGGTATGGCCGTACTCTTTGTGGGCTACGGCATGTTCGTGGTTTGCGGTGGCGTCATGTCGAGTATCGCGGTTTCCGCTGCCGTGTGTATCGTCGGCCTGGGTGGTGCCCTCACCACGCCGTGTCTGGCGAGCCTGGTGCTCAAGAGCGCCGGAGCGGAGCACGGTGGTGTGGCGAGCGCTGTCTTCAATACGCTGCGTCAGGTGGGCGGTGCGCTGGGCATTGCGGTCTTCGGAGCGCTCGTTGCGGTGTCGCCCTCGTTCCAGGCGGGCATGACGGCATCGCTCGGCATCTCCGTCGTGCTGATTCTGCTGCTGTTTATCTCGGTGCGGAGGTCTGGGGTTTAGCTGCGGCACTCCGGCCAAACTGGTCGAGCACTACGAGGAGGGCCACGCTAAGTAGCGCGTGGCTTTGCCCGTAACATACATGTCGATGCAAGGGTCGCTCTGGGTAATCCGGAGCGGCCTTTTTTGATCCCTGGGGGATTGCAAATCGGTTTCTGTCGTGGCGAGAGCTACTCTCCAGATGCCTGGTTTTTGCCCGTGGCGTAGTCAATCTGCACGTGGGGCTGCAGGTTGTAGCAGTACACGTGGAAGCACAGCGTCTTGCCGTGGTCCTCGACGGATTGCGCCTCGAGGCGAACGCCGCGGCAGACGAGCTCCTCCTCGTTGTACATGGGCGTAACGCGGTAGAGCACGTGGTTGCCTGTCTCGCGGATGTAGTTGAGGATCTGCTCTTCAAAGGGCAACATGCCCGTCTCGTTGAGATAGCGCGTGCCGGTGAGGAGATTCCTGCGGTTGGCGTTTTCGGCGCAGAGCGACCAAGCGATGAGGTGGCAGCGGTTGTAGAGGCTTTCGCCCGGAATAAAGTCGTAGCGCTGCTGATGCCAGCCAGCGGGGTGGATGCGCGAGATATCGCCGCGCTTGCCTTGGCCAAGCGATTCGGGACCCACGCAGGCGAGCGCCTTGCGGGTGCGGCCGAGGCTGTCGAGCTTGGAGAATTTCTTAAAGCAGCCCTCTTCGGTCGCCCGTTCGTACTCGGCGAGCGTAAACGACGGCGTGCCGAGCGGGTGGGTACTGTCGGCGCGCAGGGCGACGTAAGGGTTGCCGGCGTAGTCGGGGATGCTGCTGAGATATACGCCACGGGCGCGCTCGAGGTCGGGGTTTTCGACTTCGTCGATGGGCGTTGCGGTGGCGGCGTCCGTTGCGGTGTCGTCGTTGGATTCAGCGTCAGCGTTGGAGTTCGACGAACTAGCCGTACCCGACTCGAGGCGAGCAACCAGGTCCGCCTCGTCGTCAGTGCGGCTGGGGCTCTCGTCTTGCTTCTCGGCCAGGGCTGCCGCCTGCTCATCACTTTGCGGCGAGAGCAGTCTGGGCGCCCCGTCGAGCGATCCCGTAAACAGCGCAAAACCAAGCACCACGGCGGTGCCGATGGAAAGTACTTGCTTGTAGGCGGACTTGCGCGACATGGAGACTCCTGGCTAGACGGTTGCGAATCTACCAGTCTAGCAGGAGCCGGCAGGGGCCGTTCTGTCGAACAAATACTTAAGATTTGGGACAAACACTACTGATTAATTTGCCTCATATTTGACGTATGGCTAGATCGAGGTGGAACCGAGCCAATTGAGTTTACATTCGAGAATGCGCTGCTCACCTGGCGTGCTGCTGCCATCGAGTAGCGCGAGGAGCATCTCGGCCGCCTCTCTGCCTTCCTGGTCGACGGGCTCGATGATCGTGGAGACGGTCGGCGTGGTGAGGTTGGTCCAGTCTTCGCAGTTGAGTCCCAAAAGACCGATTTGCTGCGGAAGTAGATGGGCCATGGGCTGGAGAGCCTTGTAGACACGGGGAAGTGCCCACTGATTTTGCACGAAGATAAGGGTTCGCTTGGCGGGGTTGAACTTGTATTTAAAGTACTCGGTAAGCTCGCTGACCGACGGCTTGTTGTGGTCGATGGGAATCGCTTTGTAGAGCTGTCCGTTCGCTGCCAGTGCCTCGGCATACCCCTGAAAACGCTCCATGCGGGTGCGCATCTCGGTCATGTTGGCGGCAATGGAAAAGAAATCTTCGTAGCCGGCGTCGAGGAGTGCCTGTGTGGCGTTGTACACGCCGTCGTAAAGGTTGGTTTTGATCCAGCTGGTACCTGGGCTATAGATGGCCGCATCGAAAAAGACGACCGGCTTGCCGGCGCGTCTAATGCGGTCGTGCACGGCTTTGAAATTTGCCGTGGGCTGGATGATAAAGCCATCGACGCCTAGCGAGAGCATTTTGTCGACATACATGAGCTCGGTCTCGGGGTTGAAATTGCTGGTGCAAACGACCGTCTGGTAGCCCGCGGGGAGCATGACCTGCTCCATGCCGTTGAGGACGAGGCCCGCCCATTTGTTGGTATTATCCAAGATGATGATGGCGATGACGTGGGTGTGCTTGCCGGTGAGTGTTTGCGCCTGGGCGTTGGGGACGTATCCCAGCTCCTTGATGACGCGCGCAATCTTTGCCTGCGTCTTCTCGCTAAGCTTTTCTCGTTTGTCGTTGAGGTAATACGAGACGCTTGCCGTCGAGGTTCCCGCCTCTCGAGCGACGTCTGCGATCGTAACGCGCTGTTTTGCCACAGCGACTCCTTCCGACAGATGAGCATTTTCCAACATGATGACTTTGAGTCTTGGTGTGGGATGCGCTTCGGTGAGCGACTTTTTCCTTTCATATGAGTATGCAACAAATGCGGTATACGGGTGGGGTTGAAATTTGTGACCGGCATGCGCATCTGCCGTCTACCGAGAAAATCAAATACTTCTTGACTTTTGAAATCGAGGGTAAAATCGCAGGATTCATTTTTGGTTAAACGCATAACTAAATCGCATAACCAACGCTCTGACCTGCGCGTTTACCGAAATAAGCTGGCATTAAGAAAAACGAGCACCTATATTGGTCTTGTCGAAAAGACAGCAAGTCCAAACGGCAGGGGATGCTCCGGAGGCCTCCGCAAACGGTATCTTGCGCACGCAACTCTATGAAAAGAGGGAAGCAATGAAGATCGTAGGCGTTGCCGCCTGTACCGTGGGTATCGCCCACACGTATATGGCTCAGAAGGCGATTCAGGATGAATGCGCCGCCCGTGGCATCGAGTGCAAAGTCGAGGCTCAGGGTGGCCTGGGTATCGAGAACGAGCTGACACAGGAAGACGTTGATTCCGCCGACCTGGTGCTCGAGTCCGTCGACGTGGGTGTCGAGAATGAGGACCGTTTTGAGCAGAAGATGGCCGAGGGCAAGTTCCTGAAGGTCGGTACCTCGGATGTAATCGCCGATCCGGCAAAGATCATCGACCAGGCTATTGAGATCATCAAGGCGACGGGCGGCGCCGTTGACGCGCCCAAGGCCGAGGCCAAGGCAGAGAAGAAGGCCGTCTCCGCTGCCCCGCAGGCCCCGACACCGGCGTCCAAGCAGTCCATCTTTGCCGATCCTGGCAAGACGCTGCTCAATGCATTCAATACCGGCGTTTCCTATTTTATCCCCATTGTCGTTATCGGCGGCGTGTTCCTTGCCTTCTCGCTGGCATCCGGCACCGCCGGCGCCAATGGTATGGAGGTTACGAATCCGCTGATGGTGAGCCTTAACACCATCGGTATGGCCGGCATCTCCATGATGATCCCGGTGCTTGCGGCATATATCTCCTACTCGATGGCCGGCAAGCCCGCGCTCGCCCCTGGTTTTGTCCTGGGTTACCTGGTCAACAATGCGGTCGTTACCCCTAGCGGCAACAGCGTTTCGACGGGCTTTTTGGGCGCCATGATCATGGCGGTCATCTGTGGCTACTTTGTCCGCTGGATGAAGACCTGGAAGGTCAACAACACCATCCAGACCATCATGCCCATCCTGATTATCCCGATCCTGACCTCGCTTGTTCTGGGCATGGCCTATATCTATATCCTGGCCACGCCGCTTGGCTTTGTGATGGACTGGCTTACCAGCGTGCTCGGCAGCCTGCAGGGCGGTTCCGCCGTTGTCCTGGGTTTGGTCATTGGCGTTATGACCGCCTTCGATATGGGCGGCCCCATCAACAAGACCGCCTCGACCTTCACCATGGCTATCATGGCATCCGGTATCTATGGCCCTAACGGCATGTTCCGCGTTGCTGTCGCCATTCCCCCGATCGCCTGTGGCCTCGCTGCGCTCATCGCCAAGAACAAGTTCGATGACGCTGACCGTCAGATGGGTATCTCCGCACTGTTCATGGGCTGCATCGGTATTACCGAGGGCGCTATTCCCTTCGCGGTCAAGGATCTCGGCCACACCCTTCCCGGCATTTGCATCGGCTCTGCCGTGGGCGCTGCTCTCGCCGCTTTCCAGGGTATCGACTGCTACGTCCCGCACGGTGGCTTTATCGTCGCCCTTGCTACCAGCAACGTCGCGCTGTTCTGCCTGGACATCGTGATTGGCTCCGTGGTCGCCGCCGCAATCCTGATTGCCATGAAGCCCACACTCGATAAACAGGCCAAGTAAACCTTTAAGGACTCTGGTTGTGCGGAGGGGTGGATTTGACTCCGCACAACCGCTCCTACACAACAAAATCCATCTTCACTGATAGGGCCCGTATCTGGGTCCCAGGGAACTTTTGTCAAAAAACCTCTGGAGAAGGAGAACAAAATGTCCAATCTCACCATCCGTCAGGCCGTTCAGGGCATGCTCAAGCTGCAGGATAGCGGCGATCACGCAACCATGGTCGGCATTGGCCCCATGAGCCCCAACCTGATTCAGGCCGTGTTCGAGCTTGCCAAGGACGAGGATTTTCCGCCCATGTTTATCGCCAGCCGCAATCAGGTCGATATGGACGAGATGGGTGCCGGCTACGTCAACGGCTGGGACCAGACGCGCTTTGCCGCCGACATTAAGAAGGTTGCCGACGAGGTGGGCTATACCGGTCCGTACTACCTGTGCCGCGATCACGGCGGTCCGTGGCAGCGCGACGAGGAGCGCAACGCCCATCTGCCCGAGGACGAGGCTATGGAGCTCGCCCGCAAGTCCTTCGTCGCCGACATGGAGGCGGGTTTTGACCTGCTGATGGTCGACCCCACCAAGGACCCCTATCAGATCGGCAAGGTTATTCCGCTCGACGTGGTGCTTCGCCGCACCATCGACCTTATCGACTACCTTGAGCAGTATCGTCGCGAGCACAACCTGCCCGAGGTTGCCTATGAGGTCGGTACCGAGGAGACCAATGGTGGCTTGACCTCTACCGATAAGTACGAGGAGTTTATTTCTCAGCTGCAGCCCGAGCTCGAGAAGCGTGGTTGCCCCATGCCCACCTTTATCGTCGGCCAGACCGGAACGCTCACCCGTTGGACCGAGCAGGTCGGTCATTATAACTTTAAGAACGCCCGCGAGCTCGCCGACATGGCCAAGCGCTATGGCGTGGGCCTGAAGGAGCACAACGCCGACTACCTGGACGACGCAACGCTGCTCGAGCACATCCCGGCTCACGTGACCGCCTCCAATGTCGCGCCCCAGTACGGCACCGAGGAGACCCGCGCCTACCTCAAGCTCTGCGCTACCGAGCAGATTCTGGTCGACAATGGCCTGTGCGACGATCCCTCCGACCTGTATCACACGCTGCTGGTCAAGGCTATCAAGACCGAGCGTTGGCGCAAGTGGATGACCGGCGACGACGTCAACCTGCAGGTTGACGACATTCTGGCCGATGACGAGCTCAGCCTGAAGATCCTGGATGTTTCCGGCCACTACGCGTTCAACGATCCCGAGGTCAAGGAGCAGGTCGAGAAACTCTACCGCAACCTCGCCGCTCAGGACATCGACGGCAAGCGCTTTGTGATCGAGCACATCAAGCGCCCGATCAAGCAGTACGTCGTCGGTCTTAACCTCAAGGGCGTCACGAGCCGCATCGAGAAGGCCCTCGAGGACTAGGTAGTTTTTCCTACGCGACGCCGGGCCTGGGGCATGTCCCAGCCGCAGGCCCGGCACATAGGACAAAGGGACATCCCCTTTGTCCTATTTTTTGAGTTTTGGATTCCTTAGAAGGAGTTTGCACCTGTCTCTTATACACATCTCCGAGCCCACGAGACTCCTGAGCATCTCG
>USHS01000011.1 GCA_900554585.1 uncultured Collinsella sp. | reverse complement strand
GTCGGCAGCGTCAGATGTGTATAAGAGACAGCTTCTGAATGGCCTCGGCATCGCCGGCGGGATCGACGAACTCGCCTGTGCGGCCCACCTCACGCATGACGTTGGGGTCCTTAAAGTAACGCACGACCTCGCAGATAGCGTCGGTCTCGCGGATGTTTGCCAAGAACTGGTTGCCCAGACCCTCGCCCTCGTTAGCGCCCTTCACCAGACCTGCGATGTCGACAAACTCGACCGTAGCCGGCACAATGCGGCCGGGGTTGACGATGTCGGCGAGCTTTTGCAGGCGGCTATCGGGCACATCGACGATACCCACGTTGGGGTCGATTGTGGCAAACGGATAGTTGGCGGCAAGGCCAGTCTTTTTGGTAAGCGCGGTGAACAGCGTCGACTTGCCCACGTTGGGCAGGCCCACGATACCGATGGAAAGGGACACGACAGCTCCTTTTGGTACAGGTACTTCAAACTGCATAAGTATAGCGCCGCCGCAGCATCTGGGCGAACCCGGACGCCACGGCGGCGCAAATGAAGCAGAGATTGGGGTCGCTGGCTAATCCGCGAGCTTCTCCACCCGATCGAGCATCTTGTCGAGCTTGGCCTTTGCCTCGGCCTTGACCTTCTCGGCCTCCTCGTGGGCCTTGGCCTTCTGAGCGGCCTTTTCCTCGGCTTCGGGATCGACGACGACCAGATTGGACGCGTCATGCTCAACCAACTTGAGCGCATGCTCGGGGCACACCTTGACGCAGGCACCGCAGCCCAAGCAATACGTCGACTCCAACGCAAAGCGGCCGCTTCCCACCAAATCGCAGGCGAACGTGGGGCATACATTGACGCACTCGCCGCACGAAGTGCACTTGTCAAAATCGCACTCCGGCGTGCTCACCTGCATGTTCTGGGCAAGCTCGGGGTGGTTTTGCAACGTTGAGAGCACCAGTTGGCGCCCGTGCGTGAGCGAACGGCGACGCTTAGTCGTCGTGGTGCCGCACATGGTGTTGAGCGTGCGCTCCAGCTGGGTAATCTGATGGCGATGGGCCTTGAGCTTTTGCGTCACCGAGGCCAGCGCCGCCGTCGCCGGGTTGAGCTTGGTCACCGTCAGGCCCGTGGTGCGGGCGATCTTTTCCATGTACTCCTTGCGTTCGTACTCGCGAAGCTTATGGCACTTGAGGCTCTTGGGGTCGACCTCCAGGCCCATACCCGTGCCAGACCACTCCTCGGCCTTCGCAATCGCCTCGCCCAGAATGTCCTCACCGCCGATGTTGCGGCATTTATCGCACACGCCCAACGGCAGGTACACGCTCACGTTGGGATAGTCCGCCAGTACCGAGAACCAGGTCTCGGCCGTAATATCGCCCACACAGGCAACGACGACCTCGTTTTCGCGCGGCATGCGCTTGAGGGCGCGCGTGCAGGTGACGTAGGCGGTCTCGTGGCTCGTAGCAGCAGAGACGATATCGTCATACAGGTTTTTGGGCGCCAGGCGCGGCGAGATGATCGCCTCGGTCGGACAGGCAGCGGCGCACAGGCCGCACTTGCGACAGGAGTCGAGGATCTCGATGGAGTCTTCCTCGACCTCGATAGCGTTGACCGGGCACACGTCCATGCACGCGGTGCAGCCGCTCTTTTCGTTTTTGCAGGTCAGGCACGGAATGGTGTTACCGCGCGGACGCTCCTTGTAGTCGGCAGGATTCCACTGCGGTGCCGACGGATCGAGTGCATCGGTCACACCGCCAAGCGGGTTTTTAAGAAAGTCGAAACCCTTGCTGATCTCGATAATGTCATCAAACAGATCGTGTTCCTGCGCCATGCGCGGCCCCTCCCTGAGCAGTGCAAACAAGCAAGAGATAATGATACGCCATCGGCCCACGCCTCGGGCAAATTACACGCGGAGCATCTTTGCGGCAAATAGCCTATGCCTATCGCCGCCTCGATCGCACAAGGTCAATCAAGCGCCAAACTATGCCTCGCACATGAGCTGCACGAGCTTTTGTTTGGTCACCTTGGCCTGCTCGTTGGCCATATTACGCTCGTTTCTAAAGACCGCATTTGCAACACCCTGCAGATCGGCATCGGAAATCTCGCCAAGGCCCAGCTCCTCGAGCGTGGTCGGCAGACCGACGCGCTGGCAAAACTCGAGCGCCTGATTAAGCTCGGGCGCACGCTCCAGGCGCAGCTGCACCACCAGGCCAAATGCCACGGCCTCGCCATGCATGGCCCTGCACTCGGGCAGAATCGTCAACCCGTTGGCGATGGCATGCGCCAACGCCAAGCCACCGCTCTCAAAGCCAACACCCGAGAGCAGAATATTGCATTCAATCAGGCGCTCAACCGCCGGCGATATACGGCCCTTTTTAAGATCGCGCTTGGCAGCGACGCCGCACTCCATGAGTGTGTCATAGCAGGCACGAGCCGCAACCAAGGCCAAGTGTCCCGGCGCGCCACCGTGCTCGTTGGCGCCGTGCGCCGCGACGCACGAACGCGCCTCGAAGTACGTTGCCAGTGCATCGCCCATACCAGCGACCGTCATACGCAGTGGGGCCGCCGCGACCACGTTGGTATCGACCACGACCAGGTCTGGATTCTTCTCGAGCATCAGGTAGCGGTCGAACGACCCATCCTCGTGATACAGCACCGAAATCGCGCTGCATGGACCGTCCATCGAAGCCGCCGTGGGGCATACGCACAACGGCAACTCGGCATAAAACGCAACGGCCTTGGCGATATCGAGCATCTTGCCACCGCCAATACCCACCACCATGTCGCAATACTCAGCCTGGGCTTCCTTGGCCATTTCGGCAACGGCATCTTCCGTACACGGACCGTTGTAAATCTTGAAGAACGGCTCGCTTAGATCGTCGTCCAGAAATCCATCGACGATCTGCCTGCACAGCCGATCCTCGGTGCCCTGGTCAAACAAGACATAGGCGGCACAGCCCAACCATGACAAATACCTGCCCTGACGCGAAAGTTCGCCCGGCCCCTGAACATACCGGCCGGGACCGCCGTAAACCATAGGAAGCGACATACGAGAATCCGCCCTTCATCAAACAACGATTGGTGCAAAGTAACTTGCCCCCTGCACCAACTTGTGCATTGGAGACAGGCCACTTTGCACCATAGTAAAAAGGGGCAAAGTCATCTGCTGGCTTTGCCCCTTCCTTAGCTTGATTTACTCATCCATGAGATAGTAGTGGCCCAGCGCGTCGGCACCCAGGATGGCGTTTGCGACCATCTCGGGCGTCACCTCAAACGGCATGTTGCACATGGTGTCATCGGGTGCGCAGGCGGCCTCGGCAACAATCATGGCCTGCTCGCGCGTAAGCTCGGCAACGCCAAGTTCCTTCATCGTGACCGGCAGGCCCAGCTCAATGCAGAAGCCCAAGACTTCCTCGAGCTTCTCGGTCGGGGCATCCTCGAGTACCAGCTGGACGATGGTGCCGAAGGCGACCTTCTCGCCGTGATACATGCCGTGGCACTCGGGCAGCATCGTCAGGCCATTGTGGATGGCATGAGCAGCAGCAAGGCCCGAGCTCTCAAAGCCAATGCCCGAAAGCAGCGTATTGGCCTCAATGATGTGCTCAACGGCAGGCGTGAGCGCACCCTTCTCCAGCGCGACCTTGGCCTTGACGCCATCGGCCATAAGCGTCTCGTAGCAGAGCTTGGCGAGCGCCAGGCCGGCCATGCCGCCCTTGCCGCCGGCGCAAGTGCCGCCGTCGGCATCATGCGTCGCCTGGGCCTCAAAGTAGGTTGCGAGCGCATCGCCCATGCCGGAAACCGTCAGGCGCACCGGGCTCGCCGCGATAACTGTCGTATCCATCAGGACAATATTGGGGTTTGCCTTAAGGAAGAGATACTTGTCGAACTGGCCGTCGTCGGTGTAGAGCACCGAAAGTGCCGAGCACGGAGCATCGGTCGAAGCAATGGTGGGGCAAATGATGACCGGGGACTCCAGGTAGTAGGCAACGGCCTTCGCGGTGTCGAGGATCTTGCCGCCACCGACGCCGACGATGATGTCGCAACCGTTGTCGCGAGCGAGCGCAACCAGACGATCGACCTCGCCCTTGGAGCACTCGCCGTTAAAGTCCTCAAACAGCAGCTCGGCCTTGGCCTCGGCAAAACTGCCCTCGATCTTGGCACCGACGCGCTTCTTGCCCGAAGGCGTCACGATGACGAGGGCCTTAGCGCCGAGCGGCTCGACATAGGAGCCGAGCTTGGCCAGCTCGTCCGGACCCTGGATGTACTTGCTGGGGCTATTGAAAATTGCAGCCATAACTATCCCATTCTCTAAAAGAAAAAAGAAAGGGGCTCCGTACGGATGCGTGCGGAGCCCCTCGTTACGATAACAAGAGTCGATTAGAAATCGATGTCGGTGTCGTAGTAGCAGGCCTTGAGGATCTTCTCGAAGTCGGCAGCCTTGGTCTCACGCGGGTTCTCCGGCGTGCAGGCGTCGGTCTCGGCGTTCGCGGCGATCTCGGGCAGCTTGGCGAGGAACTCCTCCTCGGAAACCATCTGCGGGTTCTCGGCGTCGACCTTCACGCCACCATTCGCGTAATCCTTGATGGACTGCGGAATGTTGAGCTGGTCGTTGAGGTCGCGAATCTTCTGGACGAGCGCGGCGATGAGCTCCTCGTTGGTCTCGCCGGGAAGGTGCAGGATCTCCTTGGCCACGTAAGCATAACGCTCGGCAGCACGGGGATCCTTGGAGTTCCACTGGATGACCTTGCCCAGGTACATGGCGTTAGCAGCACCGTGGATGATGTGGCCGTTCTCGAAGGCAGCACCGGTCTTGTGAGCCATGGAGTGAACGATGCCGAGCAGGCCCGAGGAGAAGGCGATACCGGCGATGCACTGAGCCTCGTGCATGTGCTGACGGGCCTCATGGTCGCCAGCATAGGACTTGGGCAGCCACTCGACGATCTCGCGGATGCCGTGCAGAGCGTTGGCGTCGGTGAACATAGAAGCGCAGGTGGAAACGTAGGCCTCCATGCAGTGGGTCAGAGCGTCCATGCCGGTATGAGCGCACAGCTTGGCGGGCATGGTGTAGGTGAGCTCGGGGTCGACGATGGCGACATCAGGGGTGATGTTGAAGTCGGCCAGCGGGTACTTGATGCCCTTGGCGTAGTCGGTAATGACGGAGAAGGCAGTGACCTCGGTAGCGGTGCCGGAGGTAGAGGAGATGGCGCAGAAGTGAGCCTTCTGACGCAGCTCGGGGAAGCTGAACGGCTGGATGATGTTATCGAAGGACTCCTCGGGATACTCGTAGAAGACCCACATGGCCTTAGCGGCATCGATGGGCGAGCCGCCGCCGATGGCGATAATCCAGTCGGGCTCGAACTCGCGCATGGCCTCGGCGCCCTTCATGACCGTCTCGATGGACGGATCGGACTCGACGCCCTCGAACAGCTTGACCTCCATGCCGGCCTCTTTGAGATCGGCCTCAACGTCCTGCAGGAACCCGCCACGGCGCATAGAGCTGCCGCCAGAAACGATGATGGCCTTCTTGCCCTTGAGGTTCTTCACCTCGTGGCGAGCGCCCTCACCAAAGTACAGATCGCGAGGATTGGTAAAACGTCCCATACTGTGCCTCCTAAACAAGCCCCTCTTAGACTTGCGTATATAACGGAGCACCCGATTGGCTCCGTCAGGACCGTTTTGCGCGTTGCCGGCGATGACAATGCGCGATGTCTAAACGTCTCAACGCTCAGACAAACACTATTCTACCGTTCTGGTTGGTCAGTTATTCACCTAAAGCCGACAATGATGAAACGTTTTTTCTATCCCTGAAGACCCTTGTGGGGCATTCATACTCCCAAGCTGGGCAAACGTTTTATCAAGGTTGACCACATATCCCGGGCAGGACGGTGCCCCTCCAAAATGCGCCCCGTTCGCCGCCAAAAATCGACCGTTTGCGGCACCGTGATACCACTCAGTCGTCCAAGGTGCCGACATTTGTGCGACATCCGTCTTCGTGGTGCAAAGGTGCATGTCCAAGTGCGGCACCCCCGGTGTGCCACATGCGGGTAAACTAGAATCTTATATAGAGACATTTGAACCCTAACCGCAGCAAAGGAGGCCCCATGGCATTCGATCCCATTCAAGAGGATTGCCATCGCCTCGTTCTTGAGGCCTTGCGCCGCGACAATATCCCGCTCACCGACGGTGCCGCCGTAGAGCGTCTGATGGAACAATTCACCCGCAACCCCGCGCCGCTCATCGTGCACGACCGCGACCGCGCCGGGCACCTCATTGCCAAGGTGGTCGAGGCTGTCGACTACCGCATTCCCTTTATCCCTGACGATACCCAGGCAGAGCAAGAAGAGGCCGCTGCCGAGAACATGCTTCGCGAGGCAGCCGCGCTCGACCCCACCAACTGGGATGCCCAGCGCATGCTGACCGCCCTCACCGCCAACTCCAACGAGGAGTACGTACAGTACTTGGTATCCAAGCGCGATGAAGTCGAGCATGATCTGGCGCTCAAGATCGCCTCGGCGCAGGACCCCTACGAGCGTGAGGCCGCAGGCGACCTTATGCGCCGTCCCTACCTGCGCTGGCTTGCCGCCCTTGCGTCACGCGCCCTCATTAGCGGCCGCTATCGCATGTCGCTCGAAGCCGCAAACTGCAGCCTCGACTTTGCCCCCAACGATCCGGCCGGCGTCCGTCACACCGCGATGCTCGCCATGGCGAAGCTCGAATACCCCGCCGAGGAGCTCAAGCGCTTTCGCTCTGCCCACTCCGTCCCCTATCTCGCCAACACGCCGCCACGCCGTCGTCCCAAGGACGCGGAGCGCGACTTGGACCCGTGGACGCTCATCGCGCTGATGAGCGCTGCCTGGCGCGAGCTGGACTACGAGGGCGCCGAGCACTACTTGCGCATCCTTGCACGCTCGTGCCCACACGCAGCCGAGGCACTCTACTTCCAAACCGAGTTTCCCGATGGCGTCTATGCCCGCGTCAACGTGGGTGTGGGCTCTACCGACGAGCTTGTCCTTGCGCTGTCCGAGGCGACGCCGGTACTGCAGGAGGGCTTGGGCGCCCCCGACGACGCCAGCTTTGCTGCCTGGGTCGCCACCAACGATATCGTCCGCTCCCAGATCGACGAGCGCATCCTGCGGGCGGCCGAGCAGGGCTTGCCGTTTAAGGGAGGAGACCTCTAATGGATCCGAGCGTCTACATCCCCGCCTACCTGGAGCGCGCCTACCTTGCGTCGCACCCCGAACTCACCGATGCAGCACGCGAGCTTGTCCATAACGACGTGAGCGTCAACCCTCATAAGTATGCGCAGACCGAGCATGCCCAGGCACTGCTGTCCTATGCAGGCGTCCACCGCCACCTGCTCGACGAGCTCCATCGCATCGAGGACATGGGCAGCGACGAGGAGTTTGAACAGACGCGCAACCACCTGTTCGACGATACGCGCGATGAGCTGCTCAAGATCGTCCGCGTCGACGCGTATGTCCTCGATGCCCAGCTGCTCGCCATCATTTTGGCGGACACGCCCGTCGACGCCTGTCTGGGTGACCTGATGAAACTCGAGGCGACCACGACCGATTACCTGCAGCAAAGCGTGCCCGGGTTCGACATGGAGGCCCCGCACTACTGGGCCAACAAGGTGCTGGCAGACGGCGTGACGGCGGCCGATCTCACCGTAAGCGAGCCGGCTCTTATCGGGTGGCTCCACACGCTCGAGGCCATCTCGCAGCTGTGCATGGCGAGCGCTCGCTACCGTGCTGCCGCCAACTATTCTCGCCGCGTTCTTAAGGCGGAAGGCTATCCCACCCGAGCTGCAGGCACCGTGCTACTCGCCCTCGCTCGCCTAGAAGACGAGGACGGCTTTTTTGCCCTGGCCCACCAGCTCGAGGAGCAGATGGGGGCCGATACCCTCGAGAACTCCCCCTGGTACCTGCTCGCCCGCACGATCTTGCTGTTCAAAACGAACAAGATGCGCCCGGCGACACGCGCGCTGCGTGAGTTTGCCAACCGCTGCGAGGGCGGCGCGTTCTTTTTGCTGAACCCCATGTATCAGACGCCGTACCTTCCCTGCCGGCCCGAACCGCACGACCCCTGGGACCTTTCGCATCAGGCAGTTTGGGAGGCCGACGGCATCATCTCGGATACTCCCGACTTTGCCCCCTGGGCCAGCGCTTGCGAAGACGTATCGCAGCTTGCCCAGGAATTTGCGCGCCGCTACGGCTTTTAACGGCACAAACGTCACGACCATGTCATTCACGTTAGGAACGGCTTCATGAACTTCCGCTCATCTCTCGCCTGCACCTCGAGCGATATCGCCCGCTGGGGGCTGCGCTCCGTCCTTAAGCGCCAGGGCGGCGTACTCCCCGGCCGCATCGCCATGAAGATCGACCCCGAGCTGCTAAGCGACCTCGCGGGCCTTGTCGACCGCAGCGTGGTGATCACCGGCACCAACGGCAAGACCACCACCTCCAACCTCATCGCCGATGCCGTTGCCGCCAGCGGCGCCACCGTGGTATGCAACCGTGCCGGAAACAACATGGAGCCGGGCGTGGTTGGTGCCCTGCTCGAGGCGCGTGGCAACCTTAAGCGAACCGCCAGCAGCAAGCGCGTAGGCGTCTTTGAGTGCGACGAGCTCTACACGGTGCGCGTCCTGCCCAAGCTCAAGCCGACCTACTTTGTGCTGCTCAACCTGTTCCGCGACCAGCTGGACCGCTACGGCGAGATCGACCACACCCAGGACGTCATCGCCCACGCGCTGGAGCTTTCGCCGACAACGACGCTCATCTATAACGCCGACGACCCGCTGTGTGCCGCGATCGCCGTGCGCGTTCCCAATGCAAGCATCGCCTTTGGCATCGACGGCGCCACCGACACCGAGTCTGACCGCATTAGCGACTCGCGCTTTTGCTCGCAGTGCAACACCCCGTTGGAGTACGACTACGTGCAATACGGCCAGCTCGGCGCCTACCATTGCCCCTCGTGCGGTTGGGCACGCCCTGCGCTTGTCCGTCGCGTGACGGGCGTGGAGCTCGGCTGCGACGGCTACGGCTTTGAACTGAACTTTGGACCCGATACCGACGCGCCCGCAACGCACATCGCCACGCGCTATAACGGTCTGTACATGGTCTACAACGTTGCCGCCGCCTTCTTTGCGGCGCGCGAGCTAGGCGTGGACGCAACTCACCTGCAGCCCACGCTCGATGCCTACGTCCCCGCCGGCGGACGCATGGGCCGCTGGGAGATCGCCGGCCGTACCGTCGAGGCAAACCTGGCCAAGAATCCCGTGGGCTTCGATCGCCAGATTCAGTCCATTAAAACGGCAGGCGGCAGGCTCTGCGCCTTCTTCCTGAACGACAACGACGCCGACGGTCACGATGTCTCGTGGATCTACGACGTCGACTTCGAGCGCATCGCCGACACCCCAGGGCTTGTCGCCTTTGCCGGCGGCACGCGTGCACACGATATGCAGGTACGTCTGAAGTACGCCGGCATCGACTCCGCTATCATCTCGAATATCGAGCAAGCGATCGGCGCCGTGGCGGACGAGGCCGCCAATGACACCTTCTACGCCGTCGCCAACTACACGGCCTTCCCGCCACTGGTCAAGGAGCTCGACGAGCTTAAGGGCGCCGATGCGAGCTCGGTTGCCTCCCACGCCGCAACGCGCACCGATGGCAGCGCTGTCCCCACCGATATTGCGCCGGTCGAGCTCTCGCGCCCCCTGCGCATCGTCTACCTGTATCCCGATGCCCTCAACCTCTATGGCGACGGCGGCAACGTCATTGCCCTCGAGCGCCGCTGCGCCTGGCGCGGCATTCCCGTGCGTGTGGATGAGGTCCGTATGGGCGAGTCGCTCGATCTCACCGACGCCGACATCGTTATGATGGGCGGTGGCTCCGACCGCGATCAGCTTGCCGTGGCACACGAGCTGTTCGCTCAAAAAGACAAGGTTGCGTCCTATGTTGAGGATGGCGGCTCGCTGCTCGCTATCTGCGGCAGCTATCAGCTGCTCGGCCGTTCGTACTATATGGGCGAGAATCGCATCGAGGGCCTGGGCGTCATTGCCGCCGAAACCGTGCGCGGCTCCGACCGCCTGATCGGCAACGTCGCCGTCAAGACCGACCTGGCACCCGAGCCCTTTGTGGGATTTGAGAACCACGGCGGCCGCACCCTGCTCGATGCAGAGGCCACGCCGCTCGGAACGTCCGTCGTCACGGGCACCGGCAACAACGGCGACGATGGCTTTGAGGGTCTCATCTACAAGGGCGTCATCGGCACATACCTACACGGACCGGCACTGCCCAAGAACCCCGAGCTCGCCGACTGGCTCATCGCCCACGCCCTCGAGCGCCGCGGCGATGCACAGGCCAACGCTCTGCTGCCGCTCAAGCCCCTCGACGACACCTACGAGCACGCCGCCCACGACGCCGCCATGAAGCTCCTCCCCTAGCACCCTGCCACCACAAAGGGGACAGGCACCTTTGTGGTGGTTTTGACCTGCCACGGCAGTTTGTCTCAATCTGTAACATCTAGACCGTTAAAAGTCGTCTTACTGTTACAGAATGAGATGTTCGTCCCGACGTCTGCCTTTTGTCTCGATCTGTAACAGATAGATCCGATTTATCAGCCCAGATGTTACAGATTGAGATATTTGAAAATCGGAATAGAAGCCTACTCCTGTGTGGTGGTTTTCCAGTTTGCCAACGATATACGCGCCGGCAAAAAAGTCTGCTATACTCTTTCCCGCTGTCCCCATCGTCTAGCGGCCAAGGACGCCACCCTTTCAAGGTGGATATCGCGGGTTCGAATCCCGCTGGGGGCACCATTTGAAACGAGAAGCCCGTTACCCTCGCGGTGGCGGGCTTTTTGCTACCGATATGCCGGGATTCGAACCCGACAGGGTGCGGAGCTGAGGAAACGCGCAAGCGTTTTCCAGCGCAGCACGCAAGGAGTGAAGCGACGCAGCGAATGCGGGCGGCGCCAGCCGCACGCGGACATCCCGCTGGGGGCACCAACTCAAAAATGTACGAACCCGCCGGATGTAAGGTCCGACGGGTTCGTTCTTTTTGCCGTTATAAAACGAAAAATACTCAATGCCCTTGCGCTAGATAAACAGCTCGCACTCCTTCCGCTCGGCACAGGCTTTGCTCAACATCTTGGTAGCCGCAGAGAGCATGATGGGGTTTACCGCGCGGGCGGCATGCGGGCATACGGCGACACAGCGCATGCAAGAGATGCAGGCCTTTTTGTCCACCCGCTTGGGATCGTCTTTATCGATAGCGCCAACAGGGCACGCTGCGGCACAAGCCCCGCAAGCGGTGCACTCTTTTGTGGCCTTGGGCACCATACCGGCGCCCCCGGCCTTCTTATAGGGACGATTGCCCGGAATAGCCGGCTCAGAAGCATCTCCTGCAGATATCTTTTGCTGAATCTGATCCGCAAACCCAGCGAGCTGTGCCGCGTCCTGAGCATCTGGTCGGCCGGCGGCAAACTGGCGAACAATAGAATGCTCGGCGATGGCTGAAACCGCCGCGATTACCCGAAAGCCCACGCCCTTTGCCGCATCCTCAAGCTCGACCAGCGTGTCCTCATACGCGCGATTTCCGTAAACGCAAACCAGAACCGCCTGCGCACCGTTTCCCCGCATCATACCCAAGCGCTCCGCGGCCACAGCCGGGACTCGCCCGCCATACGAGGGCACCGCGACCACGGCTACATCCTCTTTTGTCATCGCAACCGTGCGAAAACCAAGCCCGCTATCGGTCAGATCTACAGCAACGGTTTCCCCTTCCAACGCATTGGCAATGTAGCCAGACGCCCTTTCCGTTCCGCCGGTCGGGCTAAACACGATATCGAATACCCTCATCGGATCATCCTCCCCTTTATGAACAAACGCCCGAAACGTCCGCATGCCAAAACAGGTTACAACTTTTAAGATGCCCCGCGCGAAACGCTCGCTCGGCTGCAAGTTCAAAGCAGGTCAAAGCGGCAAAAAAGAAGGGGCCTCACACAGGCGAGACCCCTTCACACGCAAAATCAAACGTGTCTGTTACACATAGAACAGAATGTCGTCGTAGGTCGGGACCGGCCAGTAGTCAGCGGCCACAATCTCCTCCATGGCATCCACGGCGGCGCGCAGCGTATCCATAGCGGGAACGACCTCGTGCGCGTACACGTTGGCCTGCTCCTGACCATCGAGGGCTTCGGCCTTCTGATGCACGGCGTCGAGCGCCTTGATGGAGTCGTTGATGGTGGTGATGCCGTTGCAGAGCTTGTTGAGCGTGTTCTGCTCGCACTGCATGGCGGCCTCAGCACCGGCGGCACGAATAGTCTCAAGGCCCTTAGCGACCTTAGTGGCATAGGCGGTAATGACCGGGCGATAGGTACGACGCGCCTCGCGAACCATCGTTGTGGCCTCGATGTTCATGAGCTTGTTGTACTTCTCGAGCTTGCAGTCGTAGCGGCACTGGGCCTCGGCCTTGGTCAGGACACCCGTCTCCTCAAAGAGCGCAATGGCCTTATCGGAAACAAAGGCGGGCAGGGCGTCGGCCGTGGTCTTGTTGTTGGCAAGACCGCGCTTCTCGGCCTCAACGGGCCACTCGTCGGAGTAGCCGTCACCGGAGAACAGGATGCGCTGGTGGTCGGTCAGGACCTTCTTGCAGTACTCGAGCGCGGCGTCCTGGAACTCATCCTCGGGCGTACCCTCAAGCGCGTCGGCGAAGGACTTGAGCGACTTGGCCACGGCGGCATCGAGCACCAGGTTGGAGTCGGAGACGTTCTGCTCGGAACCGCAGGCACGGAACTCGAACTTGTTGCCGGTGAAGGCAAACGGGGAGGTGCGGTTGCGGTCGGTGTTGTCCTGCATCAGCTTGGGCAGGGTATCGGCGCCCAGGTCGAGCACGCCGCGCGTGGCATGGACGGAAGCCTTGCCATCGATGATCTTCTCGACGACCTCGGTAAGCTGGTCGCCCAGGAAGATGGACATAATCGCCGGAGGAGCCTCGTTGGCGCCCAGACGATGGTCGTTGCCGGCCGAGGCAACGGAGGCACGCAGGAGCTCCTGATAGTTATCGACGGCCTCGATCACCGCGGTGAGGAAGACGATGAACTGCAGGTTGTCGAGCGGGGTGTCGCCCGGATCGAGCAGATTCTCGGACTCGGTGCCAAGCGACCAGTTGTTGTGCTTGCCCGAACCGTTGATGCCCTCGAAGGGCTTCTCGTGCAGCAGGCAGACCAAGTCGTGGCGGGAGGCGATGAGCTTCATCTTCTCCATCATGACCAGATTCTGGTCGATGGCCTCGTTGACCTCGCCATAGACCGGTGCAAGCTCATGCTGGCAGGGAGCAACCTCGTTGTGCTTGGTCTTGGCGGGAATGCCAAGCGCCCACAGTTCATCGTCCAGATCCTTCATATAGGCCGAGACGGTGGGGCGGATAGCGCCAAAGTAGTGCTCCTCAAGCTCCTGGCCCTTGCAGGGAGCGGCACCAAAGAGGGTGCGGCCGGTGATGACCAGGTCCTTGCGCTTGCGATAGGCGTCCTTCTTGATCAGGAAGTACTCCTGCTCGTCGCCCACGGAAGGAACGA
>USHS01000010.1 GCA_900554585.1 uncultured Collinsella sp. | reverse complement strand
GGGTCACATAGATAAACGTGGTGTTGATGCGCTGGCGCAGCTTGATGATCTCCGCGCGCATCTGGTTGCGCAGCTTCGCGTCAAGGTTCGACAGCGGTTCGTCCATCAGGAACACCTTGGGGTCGCGCACGATGGCGCGGCCGATGGCGACGCGCTGGCGCTGGCCGCCCGAAAGCGCCTTAGGCTTGCGGTCGAGGTACTCGGTGATACCCAAGATCTCGGCAGCGGAGCGAACCTTGCGGTCGATCTCGTCTTTGGGGACCTTCTTGAGCTCAAGCGTAAACGCCATGTTCTCGTACACCGTCATGTTGGGGTACAGAGCGTAGCTCTGGAACACCATGGCGATGTCGCGGTCCTTGGGCGCCACCTCGTTGACGCGCTTGCCGTCGATGAGCACGTCGCCCGAGGTAATGTCCTCCAGGCCGGCGACCATGCGCATCGTCGTGGACTTACCGCAGCCAGAGGGACCAACGAGAACGACGAACTCCTGGTCGTGAACGGTGAGGTTGAAGTCCTCTACAGCGAGCACGCCATCCTCGGTAACCTTGAGGTTGTGCTTCTTCTCCTCGGTCTTCTTCTTTTTGCCAAAGAAGCCCTTCTTTTTGGACTCGTTGTTGGGATACACCTTCTGAACATGTTTGAGAACGATCTCGGCCATGTCTTTACCTTTCGATATGCGGCGCCGCGCTGAGGGGCGCCGCAGAAACTTGCAAAACAGTTACGGCATCAACCCTTGACGGCACCTGCCACCACGCCGTCGATGATGTACTTCTGGCAGAGGATGTACATGATGACGATGGGGATAACGACCATCATGATGCAGGCCATCATGGGACCGAGCTCGACGTGGCCGTAGCCGCCGCGGAAGTACTGGATCAAGATAGGAATGGTCTTGTACTTGGTGGAGTCGAGGGTAAGGTAGGGCAGCAGATAGTCGTTCCAGACCCACATGGTCTCGAGAATGCCGACCGAAAGATAGGTGGGCTTCATGATGGGAAGGACGATCTTAAAGAACACCTGGACCGGGTTGCAGCCGTCGATCATGGCCGCCTCTTCGATCTCGAGCGGAATGTTCTTTACAAAGCCGGCGAACATAAAGACCGCCAGGCCCGCGCCAAAGCCAAGATAGATAAAGCAGATGTTGAACGGCGTGTTGAAGCCGATGCGGTCCGCCAAATTGGACAGCGTGAACATGAGCATCTGGAAGGGCACGACCATCGAGAAGACGAACAGGTAATAGAAGAAGTTCGAGATCTTGTTGTTGACACGAACCACATACCAAGCGCACATGGAGCAGCACACCAAGATCAGCACGACCGACGTGACCGTGATGATGAGCGAGTACATAAATGCCGAGGCAAAGCCCTGCTCGTTAAGAGCGTGCAAGTAGTTTGCAAGGCCGTTGAACGTCTCGGGCGTGAGCAGATCGAACGCTGTGGTGGTGCTGATTGCGGTCGCTTTCTTAAAGGAATTGAGCGCGATCATGAACACGGGGTAGATCCACGCGAGCGACAGAATCGTAAAGAAGATTGAGAGCGCGCGGTTGATAACCTTATCGCGTTTCATTACTGCTGCACCTCCTTGGACCTCGTGGCCTTAAGCTGAATCATGGAGATGGCTACGACCAGGATGCAGAAGATGACTGCCTTGGCCTGGCCAATGCCCTGCCATGCGATACCGGCACGAGAATAGAACGTGTTGTAGATGTTCAGGGCGAGCATCTCGGTGGAGTGCGCGGGGGCGCCGCCGGTAAGGGCGAGGTTCTGGTCGAACAGCTTAAAGCCGTTGGTGATGGACAGGAACAGGCAAATGGTGATGGTCGGCATCAGGTTAGGGATCTTAACCTTCCAAAACGTCTGCCATGCCGTGGCACCGTCGACCTTGGCGGCCTCGATGTAGTCGGACGGAATGGACTGCAGACCAGCGATGTAGATGATCATCATGTAGCCGACCTGCTGCCACAGGGTCAGGATGATAAGGCCCCAGAAGCCGGCAGCGGAGTTAAGGGCAATGAGCTGGGCGCCCACGTTGGAGAGCAGGCAGTTGATCAGAATCTGCCAGATGTAGCCCAGCACGATGCCGCCGATCAGGTTAGGCATAAAGAAAATCGTACGGAAGATGTTGGTGCCTTTGAGCGCCTTGCGGGTGAGCGCCTGCGCAATTGCCAGGGCGATCACGTTGATGAGCACCGTCGACAGGAAGGCAAACGCCACGGTAAAGAAGAACGACGTGGCAAACTGCGGATCGGACAGCGCGCGCACGTAGTTCGCGATACCGACAAAGTGCGCGTTGTTAATGGTAATAAACTGGCAGAACGAGAGATAGAAGCCCTGGATAAAAGGGATCACGAACCCGATCATAAACGCCAGACACGTGGGCAGCATAAAGAGCGGCCACCAGCGCTTGAGTGCTTTGCCCATAAAAGGGTCCTTTCAATATGCAGGGGGCGGGCAAACCAACGTCTGCCCGCCCCCTGTCGCTAATCAGATAGCTTGGGCAGCAACTGCTTACTCGGAAGCAGCCTTCTCGGTCTTCCAGCCATCGACGAAGGCGTTCTTGACGCCGTCCCACTTGGTGTTGTCGGCAGCGTAGGCGATCAGAGCCTGCTTGAGGTTCTTCTTCCACTCCTCAGAGGGGATGTAGACGAAGTCCCAAGCGACGGTCTTCTTGCCGTCCTTGGCCATGGCAACGGCCTGCTGCGAGAAGACGTTGGTGGTCTCCTTGGCGCTCTTGAACGGAGCGGTCAGACCCATCTTGTCGGCGATGATGCTGGTCGGGGTGTCAGCGGTGACGCACCAGTACATGAAGTCCTCGGTGGCCTTCTGAGCATCCTCGGAAGCCTGGGAGCTCACGCACCAGTAGTTCTCGCCGCCGGAGCACAGGCCCTGGTTCTCCTCGCCGTCGACGCCGATGTAGATCGGCAGCATGCCGAGCTGGTCGTCGGTCATACCGGCCTTGGTGAGGTCAGCGTATGCCCAAGAGCCGTTCTGATAGAAGACGGCCTTGCCGGTTGCGAACTCGTTGGTGGCGTCGTCGCCGGTCTTGGAGGCAAGCTGCGAAGGATCGCAGGTGGAGTCGGTGATGTACAGGTCGAAAATCTGCTTGAAGTTGTCGAGATACTCGCCCTTGATCTCGTCGTCCTCCTGGTTGTGCTCCTTCTCGAACTCGTAGTAGAGCGGGAGGTTGGCGAGGTGGGTAGTGTAGCGCCAGCTGGAGGAGTCATCCATGCCGGCAGAAGTGAAGGCACCCTCAACGCCAAGCTCGTCCTTGCGGGCCTGGATGTCGTCAGCACAAGCCTTCAGCTTGTCGAAGGAGTTGATGTCCTCGGCCTTGTAGCCAGCCTTCTCGAGCAGCTGCTTGTTGTAGATGATGCCGTAGCTCTCCTGGACCCAGTCGATACCCAGATCCTTGCCATCGGACTGCAGAGCCAGGGAGTCGTCAATGAGCTCACCGCGGAGCTTGGTATCGGACAGGTCGGCGCAGTAATCCTTCCAGTTCTTAAGACCGGTGGGGCCGTTGACCTGGAACAGGGTCGGAGCGGAGCTCTTGGACATCTCGGACTTGAGCTTCTCCTCGTAGGTGTTGGAGGCGGCGGTCACGATCTTGACCTCGACGCCCTTCTCCTCCTTGTACGCCTTGGCGATCTCCTTCCACTCCTTGTCGACCTCGGGCTTAAATTGGAGGAAGTAGACCTCGGCAGCGTCACCAGAAGCAGAGGAGCCGGAGCCGGCGGAGCCACCGCAGCCCACGAGACCCAGACCAAGAACCGCAGCCGCGGAACCAGCAAAGCCCAGGAACTGCCTTCTGCTCATTTCGTTCTTCATTACAATCCACCCTTTCACACCGTGGCGGCACCCTTTGCCGCCGCCTTCGGAGATTGGCTCGGGGACTTTGCCCCTTTTGCTGATTTGTACGATACGCTATTTGGCTACTTGTTTGAACAAGTATTACTAGAGCGGTAGAAAAACTTCGGTGAACGGTAATTTCAACTTGATACTTGACAAGTTTTGTATAAACAATTATTTGTTATCAAACGCAGAGAAAACGCCCGGTCAAGCCGATGCATCGTCGGTTTGACCGGGCGTTTTCGCTTTGAGGGCATGGGTCTCGTCAGGCTGCGAGCTAGCCGGCTATCGCTTGGAGTTGACGCGGTAATGGAAGATCTCGGGATGCGTGCGGGCATGCGTGACCTCGAACAAGATGCCGTCCGAGGTGTACGACTGGCTCTCCATGACGGCGACACAGTTGTATTTGCCGAGGTCAAGATAGCTGCAGTCCTCATCGTTGGCAAGCTCGACGCTCACTGTACGGCGACTCGCCATCACCTTGACGCCGCGTTTGTGCTCCAGATAGTCGTAAATTGACTTTGCGGCGATCTCGGGCGTCAGGCCCTTGGCGATTGACTCCAAAAAGTAACCATGGTCTACTTGGCGCGCATTGCCGTTAAGGCTTCGGACACGCACCACGCGAATCAACTCCTCGCCCACCTTAAAGCCCAGGCGACGAGAGAGTTGCTCGGTGCAAATCAAATGCTCAAAAGACTTGACCTCGGTCGATGCGACGGCATTGTTGCGCTTTGCAAATTCGCCAAACGACTCGACTTCCTCGAGTGCGCCCAGCATGTCGGTTTCGCCCTTGAGCCAAATAACGCGCACGCCCTTGCCGTGTATAGGCTGCACAAACATCTGGTCGGCCAGCATGCTCAAGGCGCGTCGAACGGTATTGCGCGTGCAGCCAAACTCCGCGGTCAGCTCGGCTTCGGTTGGCAGCATCTCCTGAAACGCATAAGTCCCGTTAATGATGCGCGAACGGATCTCGCGGTAGATTCCTTCGTAAATCGCTTTTGGCATGACTTCACCTCTAATGAATATGTATGGTTAGGCACGATAGCATTTCTTAAAGTTGTTTAAACCGATTATCGGCAAAGCGACAGGATTTAACCGTTGACGGTTTCTGTCCCGCCCAAACCGGTTTCGATCAAAACTGCCGGTACGACAATCGTCTGGTCCTCTACAATGAATCCATTGTTTAAACGTTTCACCACGCGCAACGCGCCTCGATATTCGGGAGGCAGAACATGCTGCAAAAAATCCAACGCTTTGGCGGGGCAATGTTCGCGCCCGCCATGTTGTTTTCCATATCGGGCCTTATGGTCGGTGTCTCCGCCCTCGCAACGTCTGCGGATATCGTCGGCGACCTCGCCGTATACGGAACCCCTTGGTACGTTTTTTGGACTATCATCCAGCGTGGCTCGTGGACGGTCTTTAAACGACTTCCGCTCCTTTTTGCCGTAGCGCTGCCCATCGGCCTTGCCCAAAAGCAACCGGCACGTTGTTGCCTCGAGGCGCTCGTGGCCTATTTTGCCTATTGCTTCTTTTTGAGCGAGATCATCAAGCTGAGCGGAGACAACCTTGGACTTAAGTACCCGTCGTCTTTGACCCCCGCCAGCGGCATTACCATCATCGACGGCATCAAGACCCTCGACACCGGCATTATTGGCCCGCTGGCGGTGTCGGCAACCGTCGTCGCCATCCATGACCGCTTCTACGATGCCAAGGTTCCCGATTGGCTCGGTACCTTCTCGGGTTCCTCGCTGGTCTACCTCATCAGCTTTTTTGCCGTGTTCGCCCTTGCCGCCATCTCGGCCGCCATCGTGCCCTTCGTATACGCAGCGACCGAAACGCTGCGCCACGCGCTTGTGGGCGTCGGTCCCTTTGGCGTAGGCATCTTTGTCTTTTTAGAACGAGCACTCGAGCCCATGGGGCTGCACCACCTGCTCTACATGCCGATCTACTACGACAACCTGGTCATTAACGACGGCATCTACGCCACGTGGACCAATTTGCTCCCCATTCTCTCCCATAGCATGCGCCCCCTCAATGAGCTTGCGCCGTGGGCCGGTTTTACCGCCACCGGCTGGGTCAAGCTCTTTGGCCTTCCTGCCATCGCGGCTGCGTTCTACTCCACCGCAAAGCCCGAGCGCCGCGCTGCCCTCAAGGTCATCCTGGTTCCCGCCATTGTTGCCTCAGTGGTCTGCGGCGTCACCGAACCGCTCGAGTTTCTCTTTATGTTCACCTATCCCGGACTCTTTTTGCTCTATGCCGTCCTATCTTCCTGCCTCGCCATGGCTATGAACTTCTTTGGCGTCGTCGGCATCTTCTCGGGCGGTTTTATGGAAATGGCTGCCTTCAACTTTATCCCGCTCATGCGGACGCATGCCGGCTCCTACCTTTTGGCACTCGGAATCGGACTCATCTTTAGCGTCATCTTCTTTCTGAGCTTTCGAGGTCTTATCCTGACCTTTGACCTTAAAACCCCGGGACGCGAGGACCACATCGCCAGCAACGCGGCGCTCTCGCGCTTGACGGGAGACGACGTTGACGAAAAGCGCTCATCCAAAACCGGCGCTTCCGGCGACCAGGCCTCACAAGATCATCTGCTCGCCGAGCAGGTTGTGACGCTTCTGGGCGGCGTCTCCAACATTGTGGGCGCAACCAACTGCGCCACGCGCCTGCGCGTCGAAGTCGTGGACCCCTCCATCGTCGCGGACAATGCGACCTTTGTCGCAGCGGGTGCCAAAGGCCTCATCGTCACCGGCAAGACCGCTCAGGTAATCATCGGCATCTCGGTACCCCGCGTCAAAGAGCATTTTGACCAGATCATGGGCCTCGAACCGGGTTTTGCATTCGCCGCCTCGCCTTCTCATGCCGCCGACGCCACCAAAAAGCATGGCAATGTCTGCTTCTTCGACATCGACGGTACGCTCGCCTGGCAAGATCCCAGACTTGCCCAGGAGCTTCCCGAGGGTGAGCGAGACCTCTCCCCCTATCCCAACGAGACGGTTGCACAGGCAATTCGCACGTTTGTCGCCAACGGCAACAAAGCCTTTATCTGTACGGGGCGCACCCTCAGCTGCATCCATCCCAAGCTGCTCGAGCTGCCGTGGGCAGGCGTCGTGTGCCTCGCGGGCGGTTACGCCGAACTCGAGGGGCGTATCGTGCGAAATGCAGCCATAAACCCTGGTCTGCTACAGCGCCTCGCCCCCTATCTCGAGCAATCGGGCGAGGTCATTCGCTTTGAGGGCATCGATCGCGTCGTGCGCATGAGTGCAGATGCCCCCGAGACGTACGGCTACGCACGCACCGTGGGCGACGCCGTCACGCAACTTGAGCACTACAACGCCTATAAAATTCTTATGTCCACACCACTTGCCAACCGCATCGCCCAAGATGAAGAGCTTGGACCTCTGCTCTGCCTCAACGAGCTCGAGCTCGAGGTCACAGAAATCTCGCCGCGCGAGTGCACCAAACGGGCCGGAATCAAGGCTGTGCTTGACGCCCTGGGACCAGACCACGGCACCGTATATGGCATTGGCGACGCGAGCAACGACATCGCCCTCATGGAGGCGGTCGATGTTGGCATCGCCATGGGCAACGCGCCGGACTTCCTCAAGGAAAAGGCCGACTACGTAACCGACAGCTTCGAACACGACGGTGTCGTCACCGCGCTCGAACACTTTGGGTTTATCTAGCCGAGCCCCTTGCCGCGTTTGCGACCGCAAGACTCAATCGTCTTCAACCGCCGCGCTCGACGCCCCAATGTGGCAATATGTAGTCTGCATAATGCAACGGTGCAACCTAAGAAAGAATGCGAGAACCCGTGTCCAGTCCGTTTACCAGCTTTTTAGCCCAGCACTTTGACCAGATTAACGACTATCTGGCCACGTTCTTTGACGGACAGGCAACTTCCGCCGATATCGAGCGTTACCTGTATACCCCGCTCTCGGCATTTACGGCCAATGCCGGCAAGCGCCACCGCCCGCTCATCTGCATGCTCGCCGCGACCGCAGTGGGCGGTAGCTTTGAGAGCGCCCGCAGCGCCGCGGCAGCCATCGAGCATTTCCAGTCGGGCGCGCTGATCCACGACGACATCGCCGACAACGGACAGCTTCGTCGAGGCAAGCCCTGCATGCACCTTACCGAGGGCACGGGGCTTGCCATCAATTGTGGCGACCTGGCGCTCACCATGGTCACCAAGACGGTTCTCGACGACCCCACGCTTGAGTCCGACGTGAAGCTGCGCGTGCTCCACGAGCTTACCGAGATGATCGTCCGCACCATCGAGGGTCAAGCACTCGACCTGGGTTGGGTCCGTGACAGGCGCTTTGATATCTCGGTTGATGACTACCTGGACATGGCGACGCACAAGACCGCGTTTTACAGCGGAGCCACGCCGCTTGCCGCCGGAGCCATTATCGGCGGCGGCAGCGATGAGCAAATCGAAGCGCTGCGCGCCTTTGGCCTGCACACGGGCCTTGCCTTTCAGATTCAGGACGACCTGCTCAACCTTGTCGGCACTAAGGAAGCCGCCAACAAGGACTTCCGCACCGACATCACCGAGGGCAAGCGCACGCTTGTCGCCGTACATGCCCTCTCTGATGAGCGCCACCACGACGAGGTCGAGGCGATTCTTTCCTCGGGCACCGATGATCCCGCGCAGCTCGCACGCGCCGTGGAGATCTTCCAAGAGACCGGCTCCATCGATTACGCCCACACTTACGCGCTCGACCTGACCGCTAAGGCCAAAGCGGCCATCGAGAACGTTGAGCTTGATCCGCACGCACGCGAGCTGTTCCTCTCCATGGCAGATTTCTTTGTGGAGCGCCTTAACTAACGGGGGTTATAAAACCTGTCAGCAGCGTATTTAGGCACAACTTGCTACACTGTTGAGTGCATGTTTATGCATCCCTTTGCGTTGTCTATCCGACAGACGCTCAAATAGTACGAATGGTACGCCGAAAGGGGTTCGTTCATGGAACCTATTACAACGGGCATGCAAGGAGCAGCCGTCGAGGACGTGCAGTCTCGTCTCCTGCAGCTCGGCTACACGATTGATGCCGCCGAAGTCACCGACAAGTACTTTGGAGCCACCACTGAGCAGGCCGTCAGCACCTTCAGACTCGACAGCGGCCTTGCTGCCGGTCATGCCGTCGATATCCCCTGTTGGAGCGCCCTTGTAGACGCTTCGTATAAGCTGGGCGACCGCACCCTCTATCTGCGCATGCCCAATTTCCATGGCGCCGATGTGCAGGCCCTGCAGCGCGCTCTCAACGTTTTGGGCTTTGCCTGTGGCGAAGACGACGGCTACTTTGGTCCGCATACCGAGGCCGCCCTGCAGCAGTTCCAGGAAAATGTCGGCCTGTTTGCCGACGGCATGGCCTTCCAGGACACCTACGCCTACATCAACCGCCTGCACCATGTGTGGGAGGGCAAGCCCTCGGTCACCGAAGCCGAGTCCCGCATCGGTTTTGCTCGCGCCGCCAACGTGCTCGAGCGTTTCCAGATTGCCGTTATCGGCGAGGACCCCATCGCACGCAGCGTTGCGTCGCGCATGTGGAATATCGCCACGGCAACGACCGACAACAGCGGCATGATGCTCTGCGACTCCGAGGTCCCAACCGACGTTGACCTGGTGCTCGAGATCGCAAGCGACGAGCTGCCCGCCGACGCCGCACCGCGCGCCACGATTGCCCTCGCCGAGTGCCACAACCTGGCCCAGCGCATCCGCACTGCCAATGTCGCCGCGCAGCAGAAGCCGGCACGCATTCGCATTGAGCTCACGGGCATGACGCGCTACAACGGCACCTTTACCGCAAGCGACGCGCAGACACTCGCCGTACGCCTGCTCGATGGCGTTTGCGATGCCCTCGCAGATTAGGTAAACTAAACGAGTTGCTTTTGGGCAACACCACACATTGGGACGTAGTTCAACGGTAGAACTCCGGTTTTTGGTGCCGGCTGTTGGGGGTTCGAATCCCTCCGTCCCAGCCCCTAAGAACATAGCGCTCCAGGCCCATATGGACCTGGAGCGCTTTTTCGTGGGCGAACGGAGGGATTCGAACCCGCAAGGGTGCGGAGCTGAGGAAACGCGAAGCGTTTTCCAGCGCAGCACGCAAGGAGCGAAGCGACGCAGCGGCACGCGGCCGCCGACCAGGCGGACGCGGAATCCCTCCGTCCCATATCAGCCGCGGGCTCCCCGCATCTCGACTTTCCAGCTAAGCCGGCACTTAGGGACGTTCCTAAAGTGCCGGTCATCAACATGGTGCCGTGCGGCCCCGGCGGGCCGGCGTAGCATTACAGACCAAGCGACCATTTCCATGCGGGAATAACCTCGATGACGCCATGCTCCGTTTTGATCTGGGTCGCCTCGCGCAGCGTGATGATATTGGCATCCTTGATACCGGTTTTTACCATAGCAACCTCAAGGGAACCAACTTCACGCCTGCGCGTTTTCTCTGCCGTCATATCGACTGTCACCTGGTAAAGCGCGTATGGTTCCGATGCCAAAGCGTCACCGACCAAGAAATCAACTTTTTCTCGTGCTTGCGTTGGAGCCGTAAATGAAGTCACCGTTTCCAACCGGCCGTTTGCCGTACGGCGCATGAGTTCAGCATAAATCGCAGTCTCCAAACGCTTTCCTATATCCTGCTGATTAGCACGCGATGTTGCATATGCCATCCCCTGGTCGACGGCATAGACCTTGTCTGTTGTCGTTGTCTTAGGAGCCAAAGAAGTTGCATACTCCGGAAGTAATCCAATGAGATGAGCCTGCTGGAACAAACGAACGAGTTCGTTTATTTTTTCCCATGACGCTCGATATCCGACAGACTTTAAGGCTTCCAACAAACTGTTGACCGAAAGGTCGCAACCCGTGTTTCGAAGGCAGAAGAGCCCTACTTGGTTGGCAAGAGCGATATCCGTGCGCCCGCTCCGCTCGAGAATGTCTCGTGCAACAACATCTCGCAAATAGGCTTGAAGCATCTGAATACGCGAACCGGCATCAAGCTCCTGAACCCCAGGAAAGCCACCCTCTATGAGATAACGGTCATATGCCGATTCCAGATCAGTTCGCCGCTGCGGAGAAACAGCTGGAGCCCCAGCACTAGTAGACATATCCGGCGTTTCAATGTGATGAAACGCACAATACTCGCGGAATGAAAGCGGATGCATAGCGTGCTCTTGCGAGCGACCGCGAAACTGCGTCGCTATTTCATCGGCAGATAGTTTTGAGGACGATCCGGTGATAACAAGCGTTACGCTCTCGTGCTCCGCCAAACGCTGACAAACGCCCTGCCAGCCATCGGTCTCCTGCACCTCATCCAGAAAGAGATAACAGCCTTTCGTTCGCGCTGAGGGAACCTGCCGCCAATACTCTTCCAAAATGTCGCTCATGAGCGTGTCCGGCGCCGGTCGAAGACGGTCATCAGCAAAATTGAAATAGAAGATACGCTCGGCATCGACACCGCGATCGATAAGGCGACGAATCCATTGAAACGCATAGAACGTTTTGCCGCAGCGCCTGATACCCGTGATGATATGGACAAGATTGAACGGCTTTGGCTCAGGAAGATCATTGATGGCATCGTCTCGATGCACGACGTGAGGAATCTCAAAGGAACGGGCCTCGGCAACAATCTCTGCAATACCCAACGCTGTAGGCGCCATAATGCTCTCCTTTCAACATCTTGAGTATATAACTTCTCGTCCTACACGAGAAGTTTCAGCTACAACTTCTCGTTCTACACTAGAAGTTTGAGGTAGATTTTCAGGCATGTCCCAAAATCTACCTTCAAAAGACAGGCGCCCCAAGCCCACTAGGACCAAGAGCGCCTTACATCTAGAAAATATCAGCCCAGTTCCGAAAAGCGAGCCACCATCTACAAAGTGCCGCGGGGCCCCGACGGGCAGGGACACCGAATTAGGTTTATCGCGAGTTCCGCACGAACAGGAGGCCACTTAATGTGGCCTCCGTCGTGAGCAGGACTGTAGAGCAGGAAACCTAATTCGGTGTCCCCGCCCGTCGGGGTCCCGCGTCCCTAATTGTTGAGCATGCGGTCGAAGCTTCCCGAGTCGCCATCCCGATAGTCGGCGGTCATCAGAATCTCCTGCGGAATGCGTCCGCCCTCGCGCAGCACGTTGCGGAACTGCACACGCGTAACCATGGGCAGATCTTTGATCGTCGCCGCCAGGTTCTGCGGCACACCCTGGTTGGCAGCTGCGGGCTCGCACTCGCCGCCGGCCTTCACGCGACGCTTGTGCTCGGCAAGCATGGCGCGATACATACCGGCATGCAGGCGAATCTCAACCACATTGGCATTACGGGTCTGCTCGACAATGCGCGCGCCCTCTCGATCGATGTCGCCCACGTAGTAGACATAGTTAAAGCGATAGCCGATCTCGGCCAGATAATCATCCAGTGCGTGCGAAACGCTCGCCTTGCAGCCACCGCCAAAGATCACGCCGCCCACCTTGGTGCCAAAAAGCTTGGCGTGCTTGCGGCCGCGCAGGAGCTTGACGATCTCGTCATAGGTGTCCAGGTTCTCGACCATAATGAACGGCTTGTCGGCGCCCAGCGTAAAGAAACCCGTAAAGTGCACGGGGCGGTTGGGGGCGACCTTAATCGCCTGCATGCTGATACCTTTTTCGGTCATACGCCGAATCAGGCGCTCGCCGTGCTTGCCGTCAAAGGCCTTCTCATCGTTAAAAATCTGGTAGGCGCGCTGGCGACGCGAAGCGACCGGCGTGTCGGCACCGCGATTCTGCTCAATCCAAGCCTGGATGATCGCAATCTCCTCGGCAATCTTGCGGTTGGACATCTCGTTGTGCTGAGTGCGCTGCGGAGCCTTTTTGCCGTCCTTGCCCTCGACCTTAACGATTTGAGTCTGTTGCTCCTTAATCTTGGAGAGCGCCGTAGGCGTGGGAACGACCTTGAGCAGCTGCCTGCCCAGGACACGGGCCAGAGCAAACGCCGAAACCTCGCCATGAGCGGGCGGTTCAGGCTGCTGGGCGGCCACATCGTTTGCAGCCGGTTTGGACTGCGCCTGGGATTTGCGTTTGGAATCTGCCTGAGCTTTGCGCTCTTGCTTTGGCGCGGACGAGCTCTTTTGCGAGCGCTCGGGCTTGTCCCCCTTCGCCGGCCGGCGCTTGGGCTGCTCCCCCGGGGTCTCAGCCTTCGCATCCTTGTTTTGCGTCGCTGCCTTCTCGGCCACAGTCTCGGCATTTGAGCCACGGCCGCCACGATGGCGACGGCGGCGGGGCTTGCTCGAAGCGCTCTCCCCTGCCTGCTTATCAGCGGACTGCTGAGCTTTGACCTCGGTGTCAGCCGCAGGCTGCGACTCGGAAGGTTGCTGCTCGCGAGCCACCGGCTCAACGGTTTTCTCGGTTTGCTCGGCCTTATCGGCCTGAGCGGTCGAAGCCGGCTCGCCCTTCTCCTGTCGCTTTACGGGATACGCGCGTCCCGCAAAACCGCGACCGGGACGACACGAACCTGGAGCCCTCTTGGCAGACTCCTCAACATCGTCTGCAACCTCGGAAGGCTCTTCAGCCTCATGCGCGACATCCTGCTGCACAGCCTTAAAGTGAGCACCGCGACGACGCTTGGGCTCTTGGGCCTCCACGGGCTTTTGCTCCTTCGCGGGCTTCTGCGACTCAGCGGCAACCTCGGTCACAACAGTCTCGGTATCGAGTTCATCCTTTTGAGCCACGGCGCGACGGAAGCGCTCCTGCTGGGCACGGCGCTGATCATCTACTACAAGCAGGCCAGTGAGGGCTACGACGACGCCCGGCGGTTTAACATCATGCAGAAGGTGGGCA
>USHS01000009.1 GCA_900554585.1 uncultured Collinsella sp. | reverse complement strand
GATTTTGGCAGCGTCACCAACTGGGCCGTCGCGCTCGTGACGTTTGTCGTCACCTTTATGGCCGGCAACTATGGCAAGGGCGCGCTCAAGTTGGGCGGTATCCTGGCCGGCATCTGCGCGGGCTTTGTTTTGGCTGCGGTGCTGGGCATGGTCGATTTCTCGGCCATCGCGACCGCCTGGTTTGCTCCGCCGGCACTTGGCGCCCATCGTCTGGTGTTCGATCCGACAGCATGTGCCGTGGTAGGCGTCGTCGCCATCGTCAACGCCGTGCAGGTTATGGGAGAGTTTGCCGCCGTGTCCTCTGCTGCGCTCGATACCCCCGCGACCGATAGTCAGATCTCGGGCGGATTGATTGCCAATGGTCTCGTCGGTATGCTTTCGGGCTTTTTGGGCGGCGTCCCCACGGCAACCTTTGGCCAGAATGTGGGTATCATCGCCGAGAACAAGGTCGTCAACCGTATGGTCTTTACGCTCGCGGCTGCCATCTTGCTCATCGCGGGCCTACTGCCCAAGTGCGCGGCGGTGCTCACGTCCATTCCGCAGCCGGTTATCGGCGGCGCCACCATTGGCGTGTTCGCGACCATCGGCATGAATGGCGTGGTCATGTTTGCCCGCCACGGCCTGTCTCAGCGCGACACTACGCTCATGGGTCTCTCCATCGCCTTTGGCACGGGCATTGAGCGCACAGCCGGTGCGCTTGCCGGCGCTGGATTTCCCGCATGGGTTGACACCGTCTTTGGCGGATCCTCCATTGCCGTCGCCGCACTTGTCGCCATCGTCCTCAACCTGGTTCTGCCCCGCCAAAAATAACGTCCCATATATGAGTTGCGGTGAAATACGGACTGTTTAAGCTTGTTAAGCCGTCAAACAGTCCCTATTTCACCGCAACTTCCATATTGATCCCTGGGGGACGGAGGAAAACGGATCGCTCGGAGGGTCAGGTGACCCAAGTGATCCGTTTTCCTCCGTCCCCAAGGGATCAATATGTGCGGGGGAGTTGTGGAGTTGTGCAGGCAGACGAGGTTTTTCTGGAAATACGCTCCCGATGCGCGTATAGTACCGATTGTTTTGTCGGCTCCTGCTGCGTCGAGTCCAAACCGCGAAATGCCATGAGCGGCGCGGATGCAGCCAGGAGGCACGAGGACAACCCATCGTGGCCACGCCCCGTGCTTAAAACCCCAAGAAGGAGTGAACAATGGCAGAAGAGAAGTATGTGCCGCGTCTGAAGACCAAGTACAACAACGAGGTCAAGCACCAGCTTCAGGAAAAGTTCCAGTACGAGAACGTCATGATGATCCCCAAGTTTGAGAAGATCGTCGTGAACATGGGTGGCGGCGAGGCCGCTACCGATTCCAAGGCCATCGACGGTGCCGTGCGCGACCTGCGCGCCATCACCGGCCAGCAGCCGATGATCACCCGTGCCCGCAAGTCCATCGCTACCTTCCGCCTGCGCGCTGGTATGCCGATCGGCTGCAAGGTTACCCTGCGTGGCGACCGTATGTGGGAGTTCTTCGATCGTCTGACCTCCGTCGCGATCCCCCGTATCCGCGACTTCCGCGGCATCTCCGCCAAGAGCTTCGACGGCCGTGGTAACTTCTCCATGGGCGTCACCGAGCAGCTCATCTTCCCCGAGATCGACTTCGACTCCGTCGATCACCAGCGTGGTATGGACATCACTTTCGTGACCACCGCCAACACCGATGAGGAGGCCAAGGCCCTTCTGGACGCCTTCGGTTTCCCGTTCAAGAAATAGGTTCACCTGCCCTATAAGCGCCGTTCCCACAAGGGGGCGGCGCTTGGGGCGAACAATACTCTATGTGAGGAGGATATAAGTGGCTAAGACATCGATGATCGTCAAGTGCAATCGCAAGCAGAAGTTCTCTACTCGTGAGTACACGCGCTGCCAGCGCTGCGGCCGTCCGCACTCTGTGTACCGCAAGTTCGGCCTGTGCCGTGTCTGCTTCCGTGAGCTTGCACTCAAGGGCGAGCTTCCCGGCGTTAAGAAGGCCAGCTGGTAAGTCACTACCAGCGTTTCAAGCATCAGTTTGGAACAGGGAAAACGCGCTAAATAGGCTTTGCCGTTAAGGGCGGCGAAGAACCAAGAGCACGTGTTCATCAAGAACGAAGGAGAATCTGTATGAACCTTACAGACCCGATCGCAGATATGCTTACGCGCATCCGTAACGCTAACTCTGTGAACAAGGCCACGGTCTCCATGCCGAGCAGCAAGAAGCTCGTCGAGATCGCTCGTGTTCTGCACGAGGAGGGCTACATCGAGGGCTACGATGTCGAGGACACCGTTCCCCAGAAGACTCTGCACATCACGCTTAAGTATGGTCCCAAGAAGGCTAAGGTCATCAACGGCATCCGCCGCATTTCCAAGCCGGGCCTGCGTAAGTACACCGGCGTTGCCGACATGCCCCGCGTCCGCGGTGGCCTTGGTACCGCCATTATTTCCACCAGCCATGGCGTCATGACCGACCGCGATGCTCGCAAGCACAACGTCGGCGGCGAGATCATCGCTTACGTCTGGTAATTCGCTCGGTAGGTAGAAGGAAAGGAGATCACCGTGTCTCGTATCGGTAATAAGCCTGTCCAGATTCCCGCCGGAGTCGAAGTGGCAGTCAACGGCAACAACGTTGTCGTCAAGGGCCCCAAGGGCCAGCTCGAGCTCGATGTCTTTGAGAAGCTCGCTATCAACGTCGAGGACAACGTCCTCACCGTTTCCCGTACCGACGACGAGCGTGAGACCCGTGCCCGCCACGGCCTCACCCGCGCCCTCATCCACAACATGGTTGTTGGCGTTTCCGAGGGCTTCGAGAAGAAGCTCGAGCTCGCCGGCGTCGGCTACCGCGTGCAGCAGAAGGGCAAGAACCTCGAGTTCTCCCTGGGCTTCTCGCACCCCGTGATCGTCGAGGCTCCCGAGGGCATCACCTTCGAGGTTCCCGACAACACCCACGTGAACGTCAAGGGTATCAACAAGCAGCAGGTCGGTCAGATCGCCGCTGAGATCCGCGGCCATCGTCCTCCCGAGCCTTACAAGGGCAAGGGTATCCACTACGTTGGCGAGCACATCCGCCGCAAGCTGGGTAAGGCCGCCAAGTAGTCGTAACCGACTCACTCGCATAAGACCAGCACCCCGTTAGGTGCTGGCAAGATCAACCTTTTTAGGAGTTTACGTATGAACAAGCATAAGGCGAAGCTGGAAGGCCTCAAGCGTCGTCAGCGTCGTGTTCGCGGCAAGGTCTCGGGTACCGCCGAGCGTCCGCGTCTTCGCGTGACCCGTACTAACGCCAACATCTATGCCCAGATCATCGACGACAGCAAGGGCTCCAGCCTGACGCTCGTCTCCGCCTCGACCCTCGAGGCCGAGTTCAAGGGCACCCACACCTCGAACAAGGAGGCTGCGGAGAAGGTCGGTCAGCTCGTTGGCAAGCGTGCCATCGAGGCCGGCATCACCAAGGTCGCCTTCGATCGTGGTGGCCGTATCTACCATGGCCGCGTCAAGGCCCTCGCCGACGGTGCTCGTGCCGCCGGTCTCGAGTTCTAGGAGGTATGTAGCACATGGCTCGTAATCAGAAGCAGCAGCGCGAGGCCTCCGAGTTCGAGGAGCGCGTCGTTTACATCAACCGCGTGTCGAAGACCGTCAAGGGTGGTCGTCGCATGAGCCTCGTCGCTCTCGTCGTCGTTGGCGACGGCAAGGGCAACGTCGGCGTTGGCATGGGCAAGTCCGCTGAGGTGCCCATGGCCATCTCCAAGGCGTCTCTCGATGCCAAGAAGAACATGTTCCACGTGCCGGTGACCGATCAGGGCACCATTCCGCACGAGGTTCTCGGCCACTTTGGTGCCGGCCGCATCATCATCAAGCCCGCTGTCGAGGGTACCGGCGTTATCGCCGGCGGCGCTGTGCGTCCCCTCTTCGAGCTTGCTGGCATCAAGAACGTCCTGTCCAAGTCCCTCGGTACCGACAACGGCCTCAACATCATCAAGGCTGCCGTCGAGGGCCTCAAGGAGCTCTCCAGCCCTGAGGACGTCGCGGCTCGCCGTGGCCTGACGGTCTCCGAGATGTTCGTCGGTAAGGAGAACTAAGCATGGCTGACACCATCAAGATCAAGCAGGTCCGCAGCACCAACGGTTGCAAGCAGGACCAGGTCCGTACTGTCCGTGCCCTCGGTCTCCACAGGATCCGCGAGGTTCGCGAGATTGCTGACAACGAGTCCGTCCGCGGCATGATCTTCAAGGTCAAGCACCTTGTCGAGATTGTAGAGGAGTAGCAAATGCAGCTTCACGATCTTACTCCCGCGCCCGGTTCCACCAAGAACCGCAAGCGCGTCGGCCGTGGCAATTCTTCGGGTCACGGCACCACTTCTGGCCGCGGTCAGAAGGGCCAGGGTTCCCGCTCTGGCGGCACCAAGGGTGCCGGCTTCGAGGGTGGCCAGACTCCGCTGGCTATGCGCCTGCCCAAGCTTCCGGGCTTCCGCAACCCCCGTCGTATCGAGTACACCGCCGTTAACGTTGAGCGTCTCGAGCGCAAGTTCGAGGATGGCGCTGTGATTGACGGTGCCGCTCTTAAGGCCGCTCGCATCACCAAGAGCGAGTTCGAGCCCGTCAAGGTGCTCGGCAATGGTGAGCTCACCAAGAAGTTCACGGTCAAGGTCGACAAGGTCAGCGCTTCTGCGCAGGCCAAGATCGAGGCCGCCGGCGGAAAGGTCGAGCTGCCGTGCTAAATGGTCTTAAGAATGCTTTCCGCATCAAAGAATTGCGCGAAAAGATTCTTTTTACCATAGCTATGCTCGTCGTGTACCGCATTGGTGCGCACGTTCCTGTGCCCGGCATTCCCTTCCAGGGGATGCTGGGCCTTTTCTCGACCGATAACAATTCGGTCGCCGCAGGTGCTATGGCCCTCCTGAATCTTTTCTCTGGTGGCGCGTTGAGCTATGTGTCGGTGTTTTCGCTGGGCATCATGCCTTACATCACCAGCTCGATTATCCTCCAGATGCTCCAGGCCGTTGTGCCTTCCCTGCATGAGCTTGCCCGCGAGGGCGAGGTCGGTCAGACCAAGATTACGCAGTATTCGCGTTACCTCACCCTGGCTCTGGCAATCCTCAACTCCGTGGGTTACCTCTTCCTCTTTAAGAGCTTCGGCATCAGCTTTACTGGCGCCGGCGCTCCCGAGATCATCTTTGACCTCATGATCGTCGGCACGCTCACCGCGGGCGCCATGCTGATCATGTGGATTGGTGAGCTCATCACCCAGCGCGGTATCGGCAATGGCATGTCGCTGATCATCTTTGCGAACATCATGGCCGGTCTGCCGCAGGCTATCTTCTCCAGCACCGAGGGCAATGCCGGTGGCATCATCACCATGGTGATCATCTGCGCCATCATCCTGCTGGTTATCCCGCTGATTGTTTTCCTTGAGCGCGGCCAGCGCCGCATCCCGGTCTCCTACGCTAAGCGCGTCGTGGGCCGTCGCATGATGGGTGGCCAGACCACCTATCTGCCCATCAAGGTTAACACCGCGGGTGTCGTGCCGATCATCTTCGCTTCGGCGCTGCTGTACTTCCCGGCTCAGATTGCCGTGTTCTTCCCCGGCATCGGCTGGATTCAGGCAGTTGCCTCTGCGCTTTCGACCGGTTGGCTCAACTGGGTGCTTAATGTTGTCCTCATCGTGTTCTTCGCATACTTCTACACCTCCATGGTGTTCAACCCCGATGACACGGCCGACAACCTTAAGAAGCAGGGCGGCTTTATTCCGGGCGTGCGTCCGGGTAGGGCTACCGCGGCCTACATCAAGAACGCGCTCAACAAGATCACGCTTCCCAGCGCTGTCTTTTTGGCGCTCATCGCCATTGTGCCTTCGATCATCTTCTCCTTCACGGGTAACCATCTGATCCAGGCATTTGGCGGCACGTCCATCCTCATCATGGTCGGCGTCGTGCTCGACACGGTCGATAAGCTCGAAGGCCAGATCAAGATGTATGATTACGATGGATTCTTTAAATAGGCTAGAGGAGGATTGCTCATGAACCTCGTATTGCTCGGAGCTCCGGGTGCCGGTAAGGGCACCGTCGCACAGGAGCTCGTCGCCGAGTTTGGCGTCGCTCACATTTCCACGGGCGACCTGCTGCGTGCTGCCGTTAAGGGTGGCACCGAGCTTGGTATTCAGGCTAAGAAGTACATGGACGCTGGCGAGCTCGTTCCCGACCAGCTCGTGATCGACCTTGTCAAGGAGCGCCTTGCCGCCGATGACGCCCAGCAGGGCTTCATCCTCGACGGCTTCCCGCGCAACACCGCCCAGGCTGTGACGCTCGATTCCGAGCTCTCCGCCATGGGTCGCGAGATCGACTGCGCCCTTCTGGTCGACGTGGCCCCCGAGGTCATCATCGATCGTCTGTCTTCGCGTCGCACCTGCCGCGCCTGCGGTTACACCGGCACCGCTGCCGATGCTACCTGCCCCAAGTGCGCCGGCGAGATGTATCAGCGCGACGACGATAAGCCCGAGACCATCAAGAACCGTCTCGACGTCTACGAGAAGTCCACGAGCCCGCTCGTCGACTACTATCGTGGCCAGGGTCTGCTCAAGTCGGTCAACGGTGACCAGGCTCGCGAGACCGTGTACGGGGATGTCAAAGAGGCTCTCGGTCTATGATCAAGATTAAGTCTGCAACGCAAATCGAGCAGATGAAGAAGGCAGGAGCGCTATCTAAGATGGCGCTCCGCCACGTTGGAGCCATGGTTCGTCCCGGCGTTTCGACCTTTGAGCTCGATCAGCTTGCGGAGCAGATTATCCGCATGCATGGCGGCACCCCGGCCTTTAAGGGTTACGGCGGGTTCCCGGGGACCATTTGCGCATCGATCAACGATGCCGTGGTCCACGGTATTCCCAACCCCGACATGATCCTGCGCGATGGCGATATCATCTCCATCGATACGGGAGCCGTTGTCGACGGTTGGGTCGGCGATAACGCTTGGACTTTTTTCGTCGGCACCCCCACGCCCGAGGCCAAGGCCCTGTGCGAGGTTACGCGCGATTGCCTTAAGGCTGCCATTGAGCAGGCTGTTCCCGGTAACCATATCGGGGATGTTGGTTATGCCGTTCAGTCCCTCGCCGAGTCTCACGGTTACGGCGTGCTTCGTGACTATGTGGGCCATGGCATTGGCCGCGTGATGCACGAGGACCCCAACGTTCCTAACTATGGAAAGAAGGGGAGGGGCGTTCGCCTCCAGGCCGGCATGGTCATTGCCATCGAGCCGATGGTCACGATGGGTTCCAACCATGTGAGCACGGGCTCCGACGGTTGGATTGTTACGACCAACGACCACCTGCCCGCCGCGCACTACGAGAACACCGTCGCTATTACCGATGACGGTCCGGTGATTCTCACCACGGACGCGCAAGGCTCCTGGTGTTCCTTGCAAGGCGGAGAAATGTAACAAGTTCCACGTAGTTGTGGAGCCATTACGAAGTTATTACGATGCGTGCATACGTGTTGTAGAATACTCAATCGCTGTCGTTTTCTAGAGAAAGATGATTGCTTGTGAAGAAGGAAGACGCAATTGAGCTCGAGGGTACGGTAAAGGAACCGCTGCCCAACGCCATGTTTAAGGTCGAGCTCGAGAACGGTCATTCGGTTCTGTGCAACATTTCTGGCAAGATCCGAATGAATTACATCCGTATTCTCCCCGGTGACAGGGTTGTCGTGGAGCTTTCCCCGTACGACCTGACCCGCGGTCGCATCACCTATCGCTACAAATAGCGGCACGCATACACGCACTCCATTTCCGACTGCAGGCTTAGCTCAACCTACGGTCGGATTGTGTGTGAAGACCAGCCATAGTTTTAAACGCCTGCGGCTGGGCGAGTAGATAGTAGGGAAGTAGTTTGAGCGCTACCGAAAGGAAGAACGATGAAGGTACGTCCTTCGGTCAAGAAGATGTGCGATAAGTGCAAAATCATTAGGCGCCATGGCAAGGTCCTCGTCATTTGCGAGAACCCCCGTCATAAGCAGCGTCAGGGTTAAGAGAGGAGACTACGTTGGCCCGTATTAATGGTGTCGACCTCCCGCGTGAGAAGCGCGTTGAGATCGGTCTGACCTACATTTACGGCATCGGCCGCACCACTGCGACGAAGATTTGCGTCGAGTGCAACGTTAACGTGGATACGCGCGTTAAGGACCTCACCGAGGATGAGGTTAACGCCATCCGCGATTATATCGACAAGAACCAGATCATGGTTGAGGGCGACCTCCGCCGTGAGCGCAACCAGAACGTCAAGCGCCTTATGGACATCGGCTGCAACCGCGGCCTTCGTCACCGCAAGGGCCTCCCGGTCCGCGGCCAGCGCACCCACACTAACGCTCGTACCCGCAAGGGCCCGAAGCGTCAGATCGGTGCTAAGAAGAAGAAATAAGGAGCGCTAGATAGATGGCTACTGCTAAGAAGAACGTTCGCGCTGCCCGTCTGAAGCGCGCGGACCGTAAGAACATTTCCGTGGGCCAGGCTCACATTCGTTCTACGTTCAACAACACGATCGTTTCGATCACCGATCCCCAGGGCAACGTCATTTCCTGGAAGTCGGCTGGCCAGGTGGGCTTCAAGGGCTCCCGTAAGTCCACGCCGTTCGCTGCCCAGATGGCTGCCGAGGCTGCTGCCAAGCAGGCCATGGAGCACGGCATGAAGAAGGTTTCCGTCTTCGTCAAGGGCCCCGGCTCCGGTCGTGAGACCGCCATCCGCTCCCTCCAGGCTGCTGGCCTCGAGGTCTCGAGCATCCAGGACAAGACCCCCATCCCGCACAACGGCTGCCGCCCCAAGAAGCGTCGCCGCGTGTAACTGAAAGGATCGTATCAATATGGCAATCGACAGGACTCCTGTTCTTAAGCGCTGCCGTCAGCTCGGGATTGATCCCGCTGAGCTCGGTTACAGCAGCAAGAAGGAATCTATCCGTCAGCCCAAGCGCCGTCGCAAGGAATCTGAGTACGGCATGCAGCTGCGCGAGAAGCAGAAGGTTAAGTTCATCTATGGCGTTCTGGAGAAGCAGTTCCACGGCTACTTCAACAAGGCCCGCAAGATGAACGGCGTCACCGGTGAGAACCTCATGATCATCCTTGAGTCTCGCCTCGACAACGTCGTCTTCCGTCTTGGCTTCGCCCGCACCCGCAAAGAGGCTCGTCAGTCCGTCCGTCACGGTCACTTCACCGTGAACGGCAAGCGCGTGGACATCCCGTCCTACCGCGTCAAGGCCGGCGACGTCGTCGCTGTCGGCGAGAAGTTCCGTGACCTCCTCCCCATCAAGGAGGCCCTGATTTCCTCCGAGCGCTTTGAGGTCCCTGGCTGGCTCGAGGTCGATATCGAGAAGCTGTCTGGTAACGTGCTCGCTCTGCCGACGCGTGAGCAGATCAGCGGTGATATCAACGAGCAGCTCATCGTCGAGCTCTACTCTAAGTAGTCCATCCGGGCTGCTGAGGCTGGAGGTAATACATGTCAGAATTCATTAGGCCTCAGGTTCAGGTCGAAGAGATCAACGAGACCTCTGCTCGTGTCTCCGTCGAGCCGCTCGAGCGTGGCTACGGCGATACGCTGGGCAACTCGCTTCGTCGTGTTCTTCTGTCCTCGCTCGAGGGTGCCGCCGTCGAGGCCATTCAGATCGATGGTGCGCAGCACGAGTTCATGACCATCCCTAACATGGTCGAGGATGTCACCGACATCGTCCTGAATGTCAAGGGTCTTGTCTTCAGGGCTCTCGGCACGACCGACGAGGCGACCGCCACCATCTCGGTTGACGGCCCCTGCGAGGTCACCGGTGCGGACTTCTTTATTCCGTCCGAGTTTGAGCTGGTCAACCCCGAGCAGCACATTGCTACGCTCACCGAGGGTGGCCATCTCACCATGAGCATGCGCATCGGCTATGGCCGCGGCTATGTCTCTGGCGAGGCTAACAAGCGTGACAACGATCCCATCGGTGTGATCAACGTCGACTCGCTGTACTCGCCGGTGTCCCGTTGCGCCAAGCTCGTTGAGGCTTGCCGTGTCGGCCAGCATACCGACTACGACCGCCTTGTCCTCGAGATCGAGACCAACGGTTCCATCGCCCCGCGCGACGCCGTGGTCCAGGCTGCCAATATCATCAACCAGCATATGGCCGCCTTTATGAACCTTGCCGAGACCCCCGAGGTCGAGGAGGAGGCTTCGATCTTCGCTCCCGAGGTCACCAACGACAACGCCGAGCTGGACAAGCAGATCGAGGATCTGGACCTTTCCGTCCGTTCCTACAACTGCCTTAAGCGCGCCAGCATTCACTCGGTCCGTCAGCTCGTTGAGTTCTCGGAGAACGATCTGCTCAACATCCGTAACTTCGGTGTTAAGTCGATCGAGGAAGTGAAGGACAAGCTTGAGTCCATGGGCCTGAGCCTGAAGGCTTAATGCTTCGCATATTTGAGGAGAAACTAGACCATGCGTCACAACGTTAAGAAGGGCCTGAAGCTCGGCACCGATGCGAGCCACACCAAGGCCATGAAGAAGAGCCTTGCTAAGGCCCTCTTCGAGAACGACCGCATCAAGACCACCGAGACCCGCGCTAAGGCGCTGCGTTCGGTCGTCGACCCGATCATCACTTGGGCCAAGAAGGGCGACCTGCACTCTCGTCGTCTGGCTATCGCCAAGCTCGGCGATAAGCAGCTCGTTGCCGAGATCTTCGACAAGGCTGCTCAGGGCATGTGGCAGGACCGCAACGGCGGTTACACCCGCATCATGAAGCTCGGTAACCGTAAGGGCGATAACGCTCCTATCGTTATCATGGAGCTCGTCACCGAGCCTTGCACGCCTAAGGCCAAGAAGGCTGCTCCGGCCCCCAAGAAGGCCGCTGCTCCCAAGAAGGTCGAGGCCGTCGAGGAGGCTCCTGCTGAGGAGACCGCTGAGTAGACATTCTGTCTGCATAGGCTATATTCGAGGGGGACGTTCGCGTACCCCTCTTTTTTTGACGCAATACCGTTGCTAGTTTGTTAGGAGCGCCCATGACTGCGCCGTCTGATTTCAATTCGACCCCCGAGCTCGACGCCACCCTTGTATTTCGCGTGGCCTACGATGGCTCCTCCTATAGCGGATTTGCCGAGCAGCCGGGCCAGACGACGGTTGCGGGCGAGCTGCGCCGTGCAATCGAGACGTTGCTGCGCCGCCCAATCGATCTGACGTGCGCGGGGCGTACCGATGCCGGCGTTCATGCTGTGGCCCAATACATCAGCGTGCCCGTAACGGACGCTGAGCTTGCGTGTACGCGCCGTAGGTGGCTGAGGGCTATGGATGCCCTCCTGGGCAAAGATATCGCCATAAACGAGGTCTACAAGGCTCGTAAGGGCTTTTCTGCACGTTTTGACGCGCGCTCTCGCACTTACACCTATCGCATTGCCGACCGTGATGCGCGGCCCGTGCTGTCACGCGGTGCAGTGTGGTGGCATCGCTATCCCCTCGACGTCGATGCGATGGCGGCCGCCTGCCCTGCGCTTTTGGGCGAGCAGGACTTTAAGAGCTTTTGCAAGGTCGCCTCTGCCGTGGGCAAACCTACGCACCGCTGCGTAATGCGTGCCGAGTTTGGCCATGAGGTTGCCTTTGGTGAGGACATCCTCACGTTTACCATCGAGGGCAATGCGTTTTTGCATTCGATGGTGCGAACCATTGTGGGCACACTTGTCGAGATCGGCATGCATCGCCGCGATCCCGAGTGGATGCGCGAGGTAATTGATGCCTGCGATCGCACCGCTGCTGGTCCTACGGCGCCTGCATGCGGTCTTACTTTTATGGGCGTGGACTACGACCCCACCGAGCTTGTGGTGCTCGATTAGGGAAGTGGCTGCCTGACGGCGATCTTTGTGTGCAGTGCCTGTGAGCGGGGCGTGTGCAACATCTGTTCTTGACGTGCATCGCGACGGGCGACCATCCGCATTAAATGACGGGGTGTACCATGAACGGCAGTTTGTTACTGGCTGTCGAGAGGACGGAAAACTTGGTTCGACGTGGTTCGCATCCGCGACTTTCGGTGATCCTGATTGTTGAGGGTTCGCCCAGTTATGCGATGCGCGCTCTCGAGAGCGTCCAGAACCAAGACCTCTACGATTTGCAGATTGTCGTCGTTTGCCGCGGCGTGGTAGCTGGTGTGCGCCATTCGCTCGAAGTTGCTGCCGACAGAGATATTCATATTGATTTGATTGAGGTTGAGGACCCAGCGCCTGGCGCCTGTCTGCGTGCCGGCCTTGCGGCTTCGCGCGGCTCCCAGATCATTGCGATGAATGCCAATGAGTGGTTTGCGCCGCAGTCCCTTTCGCAGATGGTCGAAAGCTCCTGCGACGCTTCTGCTGACATCGTGTTTCCCTCTGTTTCGCTCGATCGCTACGATGTTCACCGCGAACGTCATTCCCGAGTTTTGGACGCGACATCCGTTTCTGAAGATGAGGACCGGGCGGCTTGCCTGACCCAATTGGTTTCCTGTGGTTTAATCCGACAGACCTCCGGCGTGCTGTATGATCGCGCCCTCTTTGAGGCGTGCCTTGCGCATGGCGATGCGTTTCGCACGGTGTCTTTTTTGACGTTCGCGCTTTCGCAGGCAAAACGCGTTTCGGGATGTGGCCGTGCCCGTTTTCATGCAGTGGCGCCGTCGATTACGGAGACGTTTGACCCCACGATGTTTGCCAGGCTTTCTGATGATATCGGGGCGCTCGACAGGCTTGCCGACTCGCTTGCCGTCGCGGGCGGTGACGATCAGTTGAAGCTGGTCTGCCAGCGGTATTACTACGCCGGCCTGGTTGCCTGCATCGAAAATTTGTGTCTGAGCCCCCATGGGGTGTCTTCAATAGAGCGTTCGGCTCACTTGCATGATATGCTCGAAGCGCAGCGTACTCGTCAGATGGTTGCGGCCCTTAAGGGCAAGCATCGTGGCCTAGGTCTGCTCTATGGTTCGATAGCTAGTGCCAAGCCCATGCGGTGTGCGTTGTATACGCATCTGGCGGCCTTTTTCAATCGTTCGGGCGTCAGGACTGTCTAGTAGCGTGATTTTCGAAATAAATTGCATGGAATTGTTTCGAAATGCGTTCTTATTCACTAAAACCCTCAAATAGCGCTAAACTATTCAATCACTAAGTGATTGTCTCCGCCATCTTTTGGAGTGAGGTTTTGTATGGCCAAAAAACGCAATGGGCGCCAGGATGCCATCAGAGATATTGTTCGCAATAAGGACGTACGTACGCAGCGCGTTTTGGTAGACGAGCTTCGCGCCATGGGTTTCGATTGCACGCAGGCGACCGTTTCGCGCGACATCGCGGACATGGGACTGCGTAAGCTCCCCGAGGGCATCTATGTCCTTGCCGAGGACCTGCATCTGCAGCGCATGGTTTCCGAGTTGGTTACCGGCGTACTGCGCGCCGATAATCTGGTTATGATCAAGGCACAGCCCGGTACGGCTTCTGGTATTGCCGCAGCGGTCGATGCCGCGGAGCTGCCCGACGTGCTTGGCTCGCTTGCCGGCAACGACACGATCTTAGTCATTGCGCAGACGGCCGAGGACGGCGAACGCCTTGAGGCGCTCATCAACAAGCTGAGTAACTCTCACAAGTAGGGGATGCGTGGCACTGCTGCTGTGCCGATTGTTGCTATAGGTAATTGCCGAGGGCGTTGACGAAGGCCAGCGCCCTTTTGCATGCCAGTGTCTGTTGCTCTATCGGTCCTGCAGCCGGGGCCGTCGTGGCATCTTGTGGCATCTGCCGAAATAAAGAAGCGCCCGAGCAGCGTATGTGCTGCTCGGG
>USHS01000008.1 GCA_900554585.1 uncultured Collinsella sp. | reverse complement strand
CCTACGAGATCAACGACCTCACCGATGGTGACTACACCCTCATCAACTTCCACGCAGATCCTACCCAGATCGCCGAGCTTGATCGCGTCCTGCGCATCACCGACGCTGTGGTCCGCCACATGATCGTCCGTCGCGACGACCAGGAGTAAGACTGTCGTTTTGGACTGGGCTTGTGCCCCAAGAGGAAGTAGTGAGTTATGAGCATCAATCGAGTGAACATCACCGGTAACCTCACCCGCGATCCCGAGCTGCGCGCCACCGCCGGCGGAACCCAGGTTCTGTCCTTTGGCGTCGCCGTGAACGATCGTCGCCGCAACGCGCAGACTGGCGAGTGGGAGGACTATCCCAACTTTGTCGACTGCACTATGTTCGGCACCCGCGCCGAGGCCGTGAGCCGTTTCCTGGCAAAGGGAAACAAGGTCGCGATCGAGGGCAAGCTGCGCTACAGCTCTTGGGAGCGCGACGGCCAGCGCAGGAGCAAGCTTGAGGTCATCGTCGATGAGATCGAGTTTATGAGCTCCCGTGGTGGCCAGGGTGGCTACGATCAGGGCGGTTACGCCCCCGCAGCTCCCGCGCCCGCAGCACGTCCTGCCGCACCGGTGGCTACGCCGCCCGCGGTCGACGTCTACGATGAGGACATCCCGTTCTAAGGGTTGTTCACCTATTTTTGAGTGAGAGGCGGCTTCGGCTCGCCGAAGTTGCCAAATGAAAGGTATTTTGACATGGCTAATGATTATTCTGCACGTCAGCCGCGTCGTAAGTACTGCCAGTTCTGCAAGGAGAACACTGAGTTCATCGACTATAAGGACACTCAGCTTCTCCGTAAGTACATGACCGATCGTGGCAAGATCAAGCCCCGTCGCGTCACTGGCGCTTGCACGCAGCATCAGCATGACATCGCCAACGCCATCAAGCGCGCCCGCGAGATGGCTCTCCTGCCGTACACCGTCCCCGTGGTTTCCTCTCGTGGCAACCGCGACCGCGGCTAAGAAGGGAGACGCATCATGAAGGTTATTCTTCTCGATGAGATCAAGGGCAAGGGCGGCGAGGGTGACGTCGTAGAGGTCGCTCAGGGTTACGCTGAGAACTTCCTGTTCCCCAAGAAGCTCGCTGTTGCCGCTACCAAGGGCAACCTCAAGCAGCTTGACGAGCGTCGCAACAACATCGCCAAGCGCGAGGCCGTCCGTCTGGCTACCGCCAACGAGACCAAGGCTGCCTTCGAGGGCAAGCAGGTCACCGTTGACGTCAAGGTTGGCGACGAGGGCGTCCTCTTTGGCTCCGTTACCGCCGCTATGATCGCTGACGCCATCAAGGATCAGCTCGGTATGGATATCGACCGCAAGCGCGTCGAGCTCGGTAAGCCCATCAAGGTTGCCGGTGCCCACACCGTCGCTATCTCGCTGTACCGCGAGATCAAGGCCGAGGTTGTCGTTCTCGTCGGCGTTACCGCCGAAGAGCTCGCTGCCGAGGCTGAGGTTGAGGAGACCGCTGAGGTCGCCGAGGCCGAGACCGCCGAGGTCGAGACCGAGGCTGCTGCCGAGTAGCATTTGCTGCGACGCAACAATCTTGTTCTAAGAAGGGCGCTCTGGGAGACCAGGGCGCCCTTTTGTTTTTTGCGCTGGGTGAGTGTCGTAGCAGTCATTGAGATGCGGCCCCGTGTATGGGACCGTTCATCCGTTTGGTTCAGTGATGATTGCCAAGGCGCGGCTCGATTTATAGCCGTGGCTGATACTATGGATGCTCGCAAGCGATATGAATGAGGACGCTCATGGCATATGACGATAGGGAGACGGGTCTGACGGTCGAGGACCGTGGCTCTAAGTTGGGTCTCCCCCAAAACCAAGATGCAGAGGCCAACGTACTGGCCGCTATGCTGCTATCGCCCGAGGTGGTCGAAGAGGCCCAAGTCGAGCTGCAGCCCGATGACTTCTACCGGCCCATTCATAAGACCATCTATACCGCGATGGTCGATATGTACAACAGCCGTATTCCCATCGACTCCATCTCGCTGATCGATTACCTGCGAAGCATCAACAAGCTCGATGCCGTGGGCGGCGAGGCATACATTTTGGAGCTGATGGGCCAGACCCTGTCGCTCGTGAACTGGCAGCACCATGCTGCCATCGTTCGCCGCGACTCGATGCTGCGTGAGCTGATCGGCGCCACCAACGAGATTAACGCGCTGGCCTACAACGCCCCCACCGATACCAAAGAGGTCGTGGAGCTGGCCGAGAGCAAGCTGCTCAAGGTCACGGCGCGCGAGGTCAAGTCGAGCTACAAGACGCTGACCGAGTTTATGGTTGAGGCCTATAACGAGGCCGAGGAAGTGTGCCAGGCTGGCGGCCAGGCCGCGGGCGTGCCTACGGGCTTCCCGTCGCTCGACCGCATGCTCATGGGTTTCCGCGAGGGCCAGCTCATCATCATCGGCGCCCGCCCTGCCGTGGGTAAGACGTCGTTCGCTCTGAACTTGGCACTCAACGCCGCCGCTGCGGGCTATACCGTCGGCTTCTTCTCGCTGGAGATGTCGGGCAAGGAAATTGCCCAGCGCCTGATTTGCGCCTATGCCATGATCTCGATCAGTGATTTCCGCATGGGCCGCATTAGTCCCGAGCAGTGGGCCAACATCAACGAGGCCACGCAGACCTTGTCCAAGCTCGACATTCTGATCGATGACACCCCCGGCACCACGGTGACCGAGATTCGCGCCAAGAGCCGCCGCATGCTCCATAACAAGGAGAAGGCCATCATCATCTTGGACTACCTGCAGCTGGTGAGTCCTCCGCCGGGACGCCGCTCCGAGAGCCGTACCGTCGAGGTCTCCGAGATGTCGCGTGGTATGAAGATCATGGCCAAGGAGCTCAAGATCCCGCTGATCGCGCTGTCGCAGCTTTCGCGTCAGGTTGAGTCCCGTACCGGCAAGCGCCCGCAACTGTCCGACCTGCGCGAATCGGGCTCCATCGAGCAAGACGCCGACATCGTTATGTTCTTGGACCGCTCCGCCGACGAGGCCGAGGCCTCGCGCGATGACCGACCCGACGAGGGCGTTACGCGTATCGTCGTGGCCAAGAACCGTTCGGGCCCGATCGGCGACGTCGACCTGATGTTCCTGCCGGCATCCACCAAGTTCTATGAGCTTGATGGGGCGCATACCGAGGAGTAGGACAGGCGCCCGTTGCACGGGTATACTGGGAATGTTTTGTGCTTCTGCGCGCTTGCGGTGCGCAGACAGTCCATGAATGTAAGGAGTAAACATGCCGTCAACCGTTTTGGTCGGTGCCCAGTGGGGCGATGAGGGCAAGGGTAAGATCTGCGACCTGGTCGCCGGCGACTTCGATGCCGTCGTGCGCTACTCGGGCGGCAACAACGCCGGCCACACCATCGTCGTCAACGGCAAGAAGTACGGCCTGCACCAGGTGCCCTCCGGCATCATGTATTCCGACCACGTGTCGGTGATCGGTAACGGCTGCGTCGTCAACCCCAAGGTCGTCCTTGAGGAGATCGACATGTTCGAGGCCGACGGCATCACCACCAAGAATCTCAAGATCAGCGGCAACGCGCATGTCATCATGCCGTACCACATCGATCTGGATGGCGCCTTTGAGCAGAAGCTCGGCAAGAAGAACATCGGTACCACTAAGCGCGGCATCGGTCCGTGCTACCAGGACAAGATGGCCCGTATTGGCCTGCGTATGCAGGACATGCTGGATGAGGCGCTGTTCCGCGATAAGCTGGAGACCGCTCTTGCCCGCGTGAACCCCGAGCTGGAGCTCATCTACCACCTGCCCACCTACACCGTGGATCAGATTTGCGACGAGTACCTGCCTATGGCCGAGCGCCTGCGCCCCTACATCACCGAGACGAGCCTGCTGCTCAACAACATGATCGATGAGGGCAAGGATTTGCTGTTTGAGGGCGCCCAGGCGACGCTGCTCGACATCGATCACGGCACCTATCCGTACGTGACGTCTTCTAACTGCACCGCCGGCGGCGCCATTACCGGTTCCGGCGTCGGCATGAAGAACGTCGACCGCGTGCTGGGCGTCATGAAGGCCTATATCACCCGCGTCGGTTCGGGCCCCATGCCCACCGAGCTTTCCTATGAGTCCGAGGCCGGCCACACGCTGACCGAGGAGGGCTACGAGTACGGCGTGACCACCGGTCGCCGTCGTCGCTGCGGCTGGTTTGACGGCCCTATCGCCAACTATGCCTCACGCGTCAACGGCCTCACCGACATCGCCGTGACCAAGCTCGACGTGCTTTCGGCCTTCGACACCATTAAGGTGTGCGTTGCCTATGACGTCGACGGCGAGCGCTACACGAGCGTGCCCGAGCACCAGGTGCGTTTTGAGCATGCCAACCCCATCTACGAGGAGCTCCCTGGCTGGAAGTGCGACATCACCGGCTGCCGCAGCTTTGATGAGCTGCCGCAGGAGGCTCAGGACTACGTGGCATTTATCGAGGATCTGGCACACACCCGCGTGACGTTCATCGGCGTCGGCGCCGGTCGCGAGCAGATCATCAACCGATTCTGGAAGTAATCGGCGTTATTTGGTTATTGCGATATACCCCTTTGCAGCCCAGATGGGCGGCCGAGGGGTATATTTGCTTGTAATGGGCCCGCGCGGAGCGGGCCGGTAATCCATAGAGGAGGCACCCTTGAAGGCGGACACTCAAACCATCGACATCCTGTTGTTGGGCAGCGGCGGCCGCGAGCATGCTCTGGCAGCCAAGCTCGCAGCATCACCGCGCGCCGGCAAGCTCTACATCGCGCCGGGTAACGGCGGCACCGCGAGCTGCGGCGAGAACGTGGTTCTCGACGATTGCGATCCTGCGGCCGTGGCGGCGTTTGCCCAGAGCCATGGATGCGGACTCGTGGTGATTGGCCCCGAGGCTCCGCTCGTGGCGGGCGTGGCCGACGCCGTCCGCGCGGCGGGCATCCCGTGCTTTGGCCCGGGTGCCGAGGGCGCCCAGATGGAGGGCTCTAAGCTGTTCTCCAAGCAGCTCATGGAGCGCGCCGGTATCCCGACGGCAGCCTATGGCTCATTTACCGACGAGGCTTCGGCGCTTGCCTATGTGCGCGAGCAGGGCGCTCCGCTGGTCGTCAAGGCCGACGGCCTTGCCGCGGGCAAGGGCGTTATCGTGGCAACCGAGCTTTCGCAGGCCGAGGAGGCTGTGCGTGAGTGTTTTGGCGGCACCTTTGGCGATGCCGGCAACACGGTGGTCATCGAGGAGATGCTGACCGGCCCCGAGTGCTCGCTGCTGGCCTTTACCGACGGTAAGACCGTGCGTCCCATGGCCACCTCGCAGGATCACAAGCGTGCGCTCGAGGGCGACCTTGGCCCCAACACGGGCGGCATGGGCGTCTACAGCCCGGTGCCTATCGTGACCGACGAGGAGCACGCCACCATGGTGAAGGTTATGGAGCAGACCGTGGCCGAGCTTGCTGCCGAGGGCATCGACTACCGCGGCTGCCTGTATGGCGGCTTTATGCTCACCCCCGCCGGCCCCAAGGTGCTGGAGTTCAACGCCCGCTTTGGCGACCCCGAGACGCAGGTCGTGCTCCCGCGCCTCAAGAACGACCTGGTCGAGGTCATGCTGGCTTGTGCCAACTGCGAGCTCGATCAGATTGAACTCGACTGGCGTGACGAGTGGGCTGTGGCTGTTGTCCTGACGAGCGCGGGCTACCCCGGCAGCTACGAGAAGGGCAAGGTCATTACCGGTATCGAGGATGCCGAGGCCATGGAGAACGTGACGGTGTACCACGCCGGCACCGCCGTGGTGGATGGCCAGCTTGTGACCAACGGCGGCCGTGTGCTTGCCGTGACCGCGCTGGGCAATACGTTTGAGAACGCCCGCAACCTTGCCTACGAGGCCTGCGAGAAGATTGATTTTGAGGGCAAGACCCTGCGCCACGACATTGGCCTGCGTGCGCTGCGCGGCCGTGACGCCTGGGATGCCTAAAATCCGAGAGGAATGAGACGGATGGACGAGAAGAACGAAGAGCTCGTGGACGCGCAGATCGTCGAAGAGGACGGCCGCGTGTATGGGCACGCCGAGGGCGAGCCTGGTGGCGAGGTCGCTGACGAGCCGGCGCTGGTGCTGGGGGACGAAGACCCGCATGACGCCCTGCTGCACGAGAAGATTCTTTCGGAGGAGTGCGCCTGGAAGGGCAAGATCCTCGACGTCCACCGTCTTGAGGTTGAGCTGCCCAACGGTCACCGCAGCGCCCGCGATATCGTTCGCCATCCGGGTGCGGCGGCCGTTGTGGCACTGACCGAGAGCGGCAAGATCGTGCTGGTACGTCAGTATCGCACCGCCATCGACCGCGTGACGGTCGAGATTCCCGCCGGCAAGCTCGATCCGGGCGAGGACCCGCTCGATTGCGCCAAGCGCGAGTTGCATGAGGAGACGGGCTTTAGGGCTGGTCGCATTCGCTTTTTGACGTCGATTGTCACGACCTGCGGTTTTTGCGACGAGATCATTCACATCTACCTGGCCACCAAGCTCGAGTTTGATGCTCCCGACCCCGACGATGACGAGTTTGTCAACGTCGACCTGGTGCCGCTGCATGAGCTGATCGATGCCGTGCTCGACGGCAAGATCGAAGACGCCAAGACTGTCGTAGGCGCCTTGGCTTGCGACAGCATCGCGCACCGCTTGGGTGGGGCCGATCTTTAACGAGCGGGGATGATCCCGCAGGTTTGTGTAAGTCAGCGAAAGTGCTCCATTTGAGACAAGGTGGCCTAAAAAAGGAGGGAAGCGTATGGATATACGCGACCGACGATTGAAGGCCAGATTGTCCAAATGGAGCACTTGCAGCGTCGAGACGAAACGCGGTTTGGTAAAACCGCGTAAGGTGACTATGTTTAAGAGGTTTCTTTCGTATTACAAGCCCCAGATGGGGCTTTTTGTTGCCGATACGGTTTGTGCTCTGGTGCTTGCCGCCATTGACCTGGCGTTCCCCATTATCCTGCGCAATCTGACCGGAGGGTTGTTTACCCAGGGTCAGGCTGCCATTATGCAGGCGCTCGGTATGATCGCGGTGGGACTGGTGCTGATGTATGTCATTCGCTGTGCCTGCCGCTACTTTGTGAGCTATTGGGGCCACGTGATGGGCGCGCGCATGGAGTCCAAGATGCGTGAGGACCTGTTCGATCAGTACGAACGGCTTAGCTTTGCATACTTCGATCGCAACAGCTCGGGCGACATGATGAGCCGCGTGGTCAACGACCTGTTCGATATCTGCGAGGCGGCGCACCACGTGCCCGAATGGATTATTATCTGCGGCATTGAGATCATCGGCTCGTTTGTGATTCTGTTTACCATCGCGCCGGTGCTCGCACTCGCCATGGCTGTGGTAACGGTGGTGTTCGCGGTCATTATGTTTTGGCAGAATATGCGTATGCGCGAGGTCTTTAGCGATAACCGCAAAAAGATTAGCGGCATCAACGCGCAACTGCAGGATTCGCTGGCGGGCATGCGTGTGGTCAAGAGCTTTGCCAATGAGCAGACCGAGCGCTCTAAGTTTCGTGCCTCGAACAATCGCTACCTTTCGTCCAAGGAGAACATGTATCACGCCATGGGCGTCTATACCGCGACGTATGGCCTGCTCTCGGGCGTGCTCTATGTGATCGTGGTGCTCCTCGGCGGTTGGCTCGTTGCCCAGGGTCAGCTGCAAGCGGTCGATATGGCAACCTTCGCGCTCTACATTTCGCTGTTCTGCACGCCGCTCGAGACACTTGTCAATTCGGCCGAAACGTATCAGAAGGCCATTGCCGGCTTTAAGCGTATGGACGAGGTGCTCTCGACCGCGCCAGATATTCAGGATAAGCCGGGTGCCGTGGATCTTCGGGTGACGGCGGGCGCTGTTGAGTATCGCGACGTGTGCTTTAGCTATGAGGATGTTGAGTTGGGCGAGGGCGGCGCCGACGGACGCCCTGTTATCGACCACATGGACCTGTCTATCAAGCCCGGCCAGACCATCGCGCTGGTTGGCCCCTCGGGCGGCGGCAAGTCTACGACTTGTTCGTTACTGCCGCGCTTTTACGACGTGGCTGACGGATCCATCAGCATCGACGGGCAGGACGTGCGTGACGTGACGCAACAGAGCTTGCGCCGTGCTATTGGCCTGGTGCAGCAGGATGTCTACCTGTTTGCCGGTACGATTGGCGAGAATATCGCCTACGGCAAGCCGGGTGCTACGGCAGAAGAGATCGCCGAGGCGGCCCGCCGTGCCAATATCGATGCCTTTATCGAGTCGCTGCCGCAAGGCTACGACACCGTGGTGGGCGAGCGCGGCAGCCGTCTTTCGGGTGGTCAAAAGCAGCGCGTCGCCATTGCGCGCGTGTTTCTCAAGAATCCCAAGATTCTTATTTTGGATGAGGCGACGAGTGCCCTGGATAACGAGAGCGAGGAAGCGGTGCAGGAGTCGCTCGAAGAGCTGGCACGCGGCCGTACCACGATCATCATCGCCCACCGTCTCTCGACTATTAAGCATGCTGACGAGATTGCGACCGTTGAGCATGGTCGCGTTGTGGAACGTGGCACGCACGAGGAGCTTCTCGCCCGTGGCGGCACCTATGCCCGTTACTATCGAATGCAGTTCGAAGGTGCGCGTGCGCACGAGCTCGACTGATTGATATGACAGGAAGATCATGGCTGATAAGAACCCTTTGACTCCGGAAGAAGTGACGGAGTTATTCTCCGAAATCGATGCATCCGGCGTTTTGGATCCTACGCTCGCCAAAAAGCGTACCGAGCGCATGCGCGAGAAAGAGGCTGCCGTCAAGCGCGGTGACAAGGCGACGCTGGCGCGGCTGCGCAGCGAGGATCGCGCGAGCCAGGCAAAACATATCGACCCGCTGTCCGAGGACGACCCTTCTGGCTCGCAGGTGAGCCATACCATTACGAAGACTGCCATGGCCGTGGTTATTGGCATTTTGGTGCTGATTGTTGGCATGCAGATTGGCTACGGCGTGATGCGACGTCTGAATACCGCGAACCTTTCCGAAAGTGTTTCGGTGGATACCGTTTCGACCGCGCTCAAGGGTGGACTCGAATGGGGCAATGGCTTTACGCAGTTCCCGCTCGATTTTACCGTCGACGAGGCAGATGAGCGCACGGGCACGGTTGAGGTGACGGTGCTGGACACGTCTTCTGCCAATGAACTCGAGCTGCTGTCCAACGGTCAGATTCAGGCGGCGGCGCTCGCAACCAATGCCCTGCTCAACGACAAGATCGACCGCGTGGTGTATAACGTTCACGCCTATATCGACGAGGACAGCAGGATCCAGCACGATTCCTTCTTTGGCATGTTTCCTGCTCAGGGGCACCAAAGCGCCATCCTGACGTTCGTCTGGACCAAGAGCTCGTCCAATGCCACGAATATCGACTGGAAGATGAGCATCGTAAGCATGGACGACACCATTGCCGAGCGCATTCAAAAACAGGTGAACTCGGTTTCGTCGCTGATCGAGGACCCGGCGGTGAGCCAGACCAAGATTGACGAGGAAAAGGCCGAACGTGACCTGGAGCATCGTCTGCATGGCCGCGAGATTTTCCGCGGCGGCAAGCCCGATCGCACACCGTCCGATCTGCTGGAGCAGGACAAGCAAAAGTAGTCCGCAGCCATATAGAACGATGTCATCCCGCGTGAGTCACAAGACCACGCGGGATGATTTTTTAATCCCCGTCCCAGAAAAATCATTATGCACAGGAAGTCATAATTATCATTTTGTAAACAATTCTATGTAATTAATGCCATGGGCGATGCTTGCGGTTAGAATACCGCGAGGCCTAACTACACACCTTTAAGCCGGTCCTGTGAGACCGGGAAGGAGAACTATGGCGAACAACCATATTGTGGGCGCTGCCGCCCGCACCGTCGCGCCCAGCGAGCTGTGCCAGCGTATGCTGGCTAAAACCAGCAAGGGCACCTGCGGTCCCTGCATCCTGTATCTTGAGGATGGGACCATTTTTTATGGCCGTGCATGCGGTGCCGAGGGTACCGCAACCGGCGAGGTCTGCTTTAACACGTCGCTCGAAGGCTACTTTGAGGTCATGACCGACCCGAGCTATGCCGGCCAAATCGTAACCATGACCTATCCGCAGATCGGCAACTACGGCATTGACGAGACCGATGTCCAGTCGGCCTTCCCCGGCGATACCGCTCGCCCCGCGAGCGCTCCCGCCATGCGCGGCATGGTCGTCCACGACATGTGCGTCACGCCTTCTAACTGGCGCTCGGCCGTCAGCGTGCCGGAGTATCTGCGTGCCCACGGCATCGTTGCTATCGAGGGGGTCGACACCCGCGCTCTTGTGCGCCACCTGCGCGACAACGGATCCAAGATGGGCATTATCTCGACGGAGATCTTTGACGTCGACGAGCTTGCCGAGCGCTTGTCCGCCGCGCCTACGCTGGTCGGCGAGAACCTGGTCAAGACCGTGAGCTGCCCTGAGCCCCACGCTTTTGCCGCGAGCGACCTGCCCGCTACGCATGACTTTGCGCTTGCCCCTGCCGCTCCTGCCCGCCACAAAGTGGTTGCCTACGACTGCGGCGTGAAGCGCGGCATTCTGGAGGGCCTGGTCCGTGCCGGCTGCGACCTGACCGTCGTGCCGTGGGATACACCCGCGCGTCAGGTGCTCGACATGAACCCCGACGGCGTCTTTTTGTCCAACGGCCCTGGCGACCCCGATGCCGTGGTGGAGACCTACGAGCAGGTGCAGCAGCTGATCGGCAAGGTGCCGGTCTTTGGCATTTGCCTGGGTCACCAGATGATCAGCCTGGCCTGCGGCGCTCAGATGGAAAAGCTTAAGTTCGGTCACCGCGGTGGTAACCAGCCGGTTATGAACCTGGTGAGCCGTCGCGTGGAGATCACCGCGCAAAACCATGGCTTTGGCCTGCTGTTCCCCAGCCTGGGCAAGCTGATCCCCGAGCTTTCCGGCGGCGAGACCGAGCATGCGGCCGATGGCGACCTGCGCGCCTGGGTGCGTCGCGGCATCGCGCCGGTCGTGATGAACGAGCGCTTCGGCCGCATTCGCCTGACGCACGTGAACCTCAACGACGGCACCGCCGAGGGCATCCAGCTGCTCGACGCCCCGTGCTTCTCGGTCCAGTACCACCCCGAGGCCTCGCCCGGCCCCACCGATGCCCACTATCTCTTTACCGCCTTTACGCGACTCATGGACGGCGAGGAGAACTACCTGGACATCGACACCGCGAAGGACCGCCTTACCGGCTGGAATTTTGCCGAGACCGCCGCGACCGAGACCGAGGAGAACTAACATGCCGAAACGTACTGACATCAAGCGTATCCTCGTCATTGGCTCGGGCCCCATCGTTATTGGCCAGGCCTGTGAGTTCGACTACTCCGGTGCCCAGGCCTGCAAGGTGCTCAAGGAGGATGGCTTTGAGGTCATCCTGGTCAACTCCAACCCGGCGACCATCATGACCGACCCGGGTCTTGCCGACCGCACCTATGTCGAGCCCATCACCGCCGAATTTATCGAGCGCGTGATCAAGAAGGAGCGCCCGGACGCGCTGCTGCCCACACTGGGCGGCCAGACCGGTCTGAACGCTGCCGTCGAGCTGGCGAAAGACGGCACACTCGATAAGTACGGCGTCGAGATGATCGGCTGCGACCTGGCCGCCATCGAGCGCGGCGAGGACCGCAAGCTCTTTAACGAGGCCATGGCCGAGATTGGCCTTGAGGTCGCGCGCTCGGGCTATGCCTACAGCGTGGCCGACGCCGAGGCTATCGCCGAGCGCGTGGGCTATCCCTGCGTACTGCGCCCGAGCTTTACCCTCGGCGGCGCCGGCGGCGGCATCGCTCACACCCACGAGGAGCTCGTCTCCATCGTGAGCCAGGGCCTGGAGCTCTCGCCCGCCCACGAGGTGCTGGTCGAGGAGTCCATCGAGGGTTGGAAAGAGTATGAGATGGAGGTCATGCGTGACCACGCCGGCAACGGCATCATCGTGTGCTCCATCGAGAATCTCGACCCCATGGGCGTACACACCGGCGACTCCATCACCGTGGCGCCGGCGCAAACGCTCTCCGACCTTGAGTATCAGCGCATGCGCGTGGCCTCGCTCGCCATTCTGGAGAAGATCGGCGTCGAGACCGGTGGCTCCAACGTGCAGTTTGCCGTGAACCCCAACACCGGTCGCTTGATCGTCATCGAGATGAACCCTCGCGTGAGCCGTTCGTCCGCGCTGGCCTCCAAGGCTACGGGTTTCCCCATCGCCAAGGCCGCCGCGCGCCTTGCCGTGGGCTACACGCTCGACGAGATCGTCAACGACATTACCGAGGCAACGCCTGCCTGCTTTGAGCCCACGATTGACTACTGCGTGGTCAAGGTGCCGCGCTTTGCCTTCGAGAAGTTCAAGGGCACCGACCCCACGCTCACCACGCGCATGAAGGCCGTGGGCGAGATCATGGCGATCGGCCGCACCTTTGAGGAAGCCTTCGGCAAGGCCATGCGTTCGCTGGAGGACGGTCACCAGGGTATCTGCGCCGGTGGCAAGGAGGGTGCCGACAAGCTGAGCGACGATGAGCTCGCTCAGGCCGTGGCAACCCCGACTGAGCACCGCATTTTCTTTGTGGTCGAAGCCCTGCGCCGCGGCTGGGATGTCGCGCGTATCCATGCCATCTGCGGTATCGACCCGTGGTACCTCAACCGCATCAACGATATGGTGCAGGTCCAGGAGAGCATCCGCGGCCTGCGTGTGGAGGACATTGACGCCGATGCGATGCGTCTGCTCAAGCAGTATGGCACGAGCGACGCCGAGATTGCCGCGCTGACCGGCTCGGACGAGCGCTTTGTGCGCGCCTACCGCAAGGGCCTGGGCGTGGTTCCCAGCATGAAGACGGTCGACACCTGCGCCGCCGAGTTCTCGAGCGCCACGGAGTACCACTACAAGACGTACGAGAACATCTACCGCACGAGCCCGGTCGCCAAGAAGTGCGTTGCCCCCGACGAGACCACGCCGGCGGACAAGCCCAAGGCGATGATCCTGGGCGCCGGCCCCAACCGCATTGGCCAGGGTATCGAGTTCGATTACTGCTGCGTGCACGCGAGCTACGCGCTGGCGGCCCGCGGCTTCGAGACCATCATGGTCAACTGCAACCCCGAGACCGTCTCGACTGACTACGACACCTCGGACCGCTTGTACTTTGAGCCGCTCACCTACGAGGACGTCATGGATGTCATCGATGTTGAGCGACCCGACGGCGTCGTGGTGACGCTCGGCGGCCAGACCCCGCTTAAGCTGGCGCGCATGCTCGAGGAGAGCGGCGTGAACATTATGGGCACCAAGCCCGATGCCATCGACTTTGCCGAGGACCGCGAGCGCTTCGCCGCTCTGCTCGACAAGCTGGGCATCATGTACCCGCCGGCGGGCCAGGCCACCTCGTTTGAGGAGGCCGAGGCCGTGGCCGCGCACATCGGCTACCCGCTGCTGGTGCGTCCGAGCTACGTGCTGGGCGGCTGTGGCATGATGATCGCCTACGATGCCGAGCATCTGCGCGATTACATGGCCGAGGCTGCGCGCATTAGCCCCGACTACCCGGTGTACCTGGACCGCTTCCTGGAGGGTGCGATCGAGTCCGACGTCGACGCCCTGTGCGACGGCGAAGAGGTCTACATCGGCGGTATCCTGGAGCATATCGAGGAGGCCGGTATTCACTCCGGCGACTCCGCGACCTGCATCCCGCCGTTCAGCTTTAGCGAAAGCCTGCAGGCGAAGCTCCGCGAGACTACGCGCCGCATCGCGATGGCGTTGGGCGTGCGCGGTCTGGTCAACGTGCAGTATGCCATCAAGGGCGAGACCGTCTACGTGATCGAGGCTAACCCGCGTGCCAGCCGTACCGTGCCGTTTATCTCCAAGGCCACCGGCGTGCCGTTGGCCAAGTGCGCGGCGCGTATCATGGCGGGCGATTCCATCGCAAGCCTGGGCCTGCCGAGCGATGAGCGTCAGCTGGACTGGTTCTGCATGAAGGAAGCCGTTATGCCCTGGGGCCGTTTCCCGGGAGCCGACGTTATCCTGGGGCCCGAGATGAAGTCGACGGGCGAGGTTATGGGTATCGCCAAGAGCTATCCTGAGGCATACGCCAAGACGCAGCTGGCGATTGACTACAAGCTGCCCGACCCGAGTTGCGGTAAGGTGTTCATCAGCGTGTGCGATCGTGATAAGCGCCATATCCTTTCGGTCGCCCGCATCCTGCGCTACTTGGGCTTTGACATCTGCTCTACCGAGGGTACGGCGCGCGTGCTGCGCGGAGGCAACGTGACGTGCGAAGTCGTGGAGAAGATCAGCGGCCCGCACGACGGCGAGTGCCCCAACATCGGCGACCTCATCGCCGATGGCAAGATTGCGGTAATCATCAACACGCCGTACGGTCCGGGCTCGCGTGGCGATGGCTACCTGCTGCGTACCGAGGCCGTGCGTCGCGGCGTAACCTGCGTGACGGCGATGTCTGCCGCCAACACGTACGTGAGCGCCATCGAGGCCGTGCGCGAGGACCAGCAGGGTCACGGCAGCGCCAACGACATGGGCATGGACGTCATCGCCCTGCAGGACCTGCCGCAGTACACGGTGTAAGACCTGTCTCTTATACACA